>JBJKYO010000044.1:0-28834 GCA_045561015.1 Longimicrobiales bacterium
AAAAAAAATATACCTGAAGCTACGATCATTGCTTCAGACGGATACCGTGCACTGGGAAATCAAAGATATGATCTAATCGTCAGCAATCCTCCCTATCACAAGGGTAAGGGTTGGTCTGAAGATGTGGTTAAGGTCATGATCGAAGGTGGTGCTCGATACCTTAATTTGGGCGGGAAACTAATATTCGTTGTACAGCGCCGTCTGAAAATGGAGGGTTTGCTTTCCTCCCACTTCAGGGCTGCAGAGGTTCTAGCGGACACTGATATTTATAGGGTGTGGTGCGCCAGTTTATGAGATGTGTCCCCCCCTCTTAATCGAGAGCAAAAACTGGTTATATTATTAGCACCTTGCGGAAACTGGATCATAGTTGCATTCATGATCCCCAAATGATCCCGTTAGATAGAACAGGAGAGGTTGTGAGCATGAAACCTACGGACGTGAATCGTCCGGAGTATTATCATAAGGTGGTGGACTGTCAGTGGGGTTGCCCGGCTCACACTCCCGTGCCTGAATATATCCGACTGATCGGCCAGGGCCGGTTCACCGAGTCTTATATGTTAAATAGAGATTCGAATGTTTTCCCGGGAATTTTGGGCAGAACATGCGATCGGCCTTGTGAGCCAGCTTGTAGAAGGGTCAGGGTGGAAGATGAGCCAGTTGCAATCTGCAGGCTAAAAAGGGTTGCTGCCGATCTTCGTGGTGATATAGAACATTTGTTGCCAACCGCCCCTGCTGAAAAGAACGGCAAAAAAATAGCTTTGATAGGTTCTGGGCCAGCCTCCTTGACGGTGGCTAATGATTTGATGCCGTTAGGCTATGAGTGTGAGATTTTCGAACAATTAAGTCGCCCCGGGGGCTTAATGAGGACGAATATTCCAGCTTTCCGTCTGCCCGCCGAAGTGCTTGATGAAGAGATTAATATGATTTTGGATATGGATGTAGAAATCCATTATGACCATCCCATAAATAGTCTGAAGTCCCTGCTGGATGAGGATAGGTTCGATGCGGTATTTGTCGGAACAGGAGCTCCAAAAGGAAAAGAACTGAATATCCCAGGGCGTGAAGAAGCTGATGCGAATATTCACATTGGGATCGAGTGGTTGGAATCGGTTCATTTTGGTCACGTAAAAGAGATAGGTGAAAAAGTCTTAATCATTGGGGTGGGCAATACAGCTATGGACTGTTGCAGGACCTCCAAGAGAATTGGAGGGGTGGATGTTAAAGTGGTAGCCAGGAAAGGACGCCCCTACTTTAAGGCATCTGCTTGGGAGCTCGAGGACGCTGAAGAAGAATTGGTCGAAATTCTGGAAAATCATTCTCCTAGCAGGTTCGTGTTAGAAAATGGACGACTGATCGGTATGGAATTTGAACTGGTGGAGTGGGAGGAGAATGAAGACGGGCGACTGGTAAGCAAGGTTTTGGATTCCATTATAGTACCATGTGACGATGTAATTTTAGCTATTGGTCAGGACAATGCTTTTCCATGGATTGAAAGAGACATTGGTATCGATTTTAATGACTGGGAAATGCCAGTGGTGGATAAAACTACATTTCAAACTACTAGAGACGGTGTCTTTGTAGGTGGAGATGCAGCCTGGGGCCCAGAGAATATCATCTGGGCTGTGGAACATGGTCATCAGGCTGCTATTTCTATCCACAGCTACTGTCAAGGACAATCTCTATTGGAAAGACCAGAATATGGAATGAATCTGGTTTCACAGAAAATGGGTTTGCACTCTTGGAGTTATGGTGCTGAGTATGACGCATCGCAACGGGCTAAAATGAATCATGTGGATCTAGTCGAACGTTTTAAAGCCTTGGAAGTAGAGGTGGAGCTAGGTTTCGATGCTGAACAAACCGCAGTGGAAGTAGAAAGATGCTTAAATTGCGATATTCAAACCCATTTTTCTGCTCCACTGTGTATCGAATGCGATGCTTGTATCGATGTTTGTCCCGTTTATTGCCTAACGATTACCGATAGCGGTTCCGAAGAAGACCTCCGGAATCGCTTGACTGCTCCCGCTGAAAATACTGATCAGGATCTGTATGTGTCTGAGGAGTTACCTCAGACAGCCAGGATAATGGTGAAGGACGAGGATCTTTGTGTGCACTGTGGGTTGTGTGCAGAAAGGTGTCCGACCGCTGCCTGGGATATGGCAAAATTTGATTTACTCATCCCTTACGCTGGAAAACCAACTTGGACCGAACAAGTAGAAACTGTGCCAACGACTTAGTCGTTAAAATCGCCACAGTAAATGGCACTGGCTCAGCCAGCGCGAATGGCTTTCTCATGCAGGCTATTTTTCGTATGGGTGTTCCAGTATCCGGCAAGAATGTATTTCCATCTAACATTCAGGGGTTGCCTACCTGGTACGAAATAAGAGCCAATAAGGATGGACATACAGCACGCAGTGAGAGGGTAGATCTTATGGTGGCTATGAATCCTAAGACCTATGTCCAAGATATTAAGGAAGTAAAAAGTGGAGGAGCTGTTCTGTATGATTCCAGCTGGCCTCTTGCGGAAGAGTTGATGAGAGATGACGTGGAATTTTACGGGGTTCCTTTATCTCAGATGTGTGTGGAAAATTTTAAAGGTGCACGACAACAAATTCTAATGAAAAACGTTTGTTATGTCGGCGTTCTGGCGGCTTTGGTAAACATTGATTTGGACATATTAAGTGACATCTTTGAAGAAAAATTTGGTAAGAAGCCAAAACTGGTGGAGCTGAATAATGCTGCCGTGAGGTTGGGTCATGATTTCGCTATGGAGAATTTTGAGTGCCCATTTCAATCTTACCTTCAAGTGATGGATGGAAATAAGGATTCTGTGATCATGACTGGTAATATGGCCGCTGGACTCGGTTGTGTTTACGCAGGAGCTACTGTGGGGGCATGGTATCCGATCACCCCTTCTACCTCACTTATGGATGCCTTTAAGGGTTTCTGCGAAAAACTGAGGCAGGATCCAGAAAGTAAGAGAAATCGTTTTTGTATCATCCAAGCAGAGGACGAATTGGCCGCCATAGGTATGGTATTGGGAGCCAGCTGGATGGGTGCCAGAGCCTTTACGCCCACAAGTGGTCCGGGGATTTCTCTGATGAGTGAATTTATAGGACTGGCCTATTATGCTGAAATTCCTGCAGTTCTTTTTGATATTCAGCGTACTGGCCCATCCACTGGAATGCCCACACGAACACAGCAGGGAGATATACTCACCACAGCATATGCATCCCATGGAGATACGAGACACATTGTACTATTTCCAGCAGATCCAAATGAATGCTTTTATCTTTCTGTAACAGCTTTTGACTTGGCTGATAGATTTCAAACTCCAGTCTTTGTCGTTTCTGATCTAGACATAGGGATGAATGATTGGGTCTGTGACAATTTAGAGTGGGATGACGATTTTGTTCCAGATAGAGGTAAAGTTCTATCGGCGGAACAGCTAGAGAGTATGGATCAATTTTATAGGTACCTAGACATTGATGGGGATGCGATTCCTTATCGGTCACTTCCAGGTGTACATCCAAAAGGATCATATTTCACTAGGGGGTCTGGCCATGACAAATACGGTAGATACACAGAGGATGGTGCTCTGTATCAGGAAGTAGTAGACAGGCTAAAAGAAAAAGTGGATAGTGCGGCAAACTCTGTTCCTGAAGCGGAAATTATACAAAATGAAGGAGTACAAATTGGCCTGGTTACCTTGGGGGGGTGTAGAAAAGCTGTATTAGAGGCTGTGGAAAAAATGGAAGCAGATGGTCTTTATGTGAATTATTTGAGGGTTAAGAGTTTCCCATTCGGTCCAGAGGTAGAGGAATTTTTATCCTCACACGAACTTAATATTGTGATCGAACAGAATAGAGATGCTCAGCTTATGAAATTGCTGATAATGGAAACAGATATAGACAAAAAGAAACTCAGGTCCGTTTTAGACAACAAGGGTTCCCCACTAAGTGCTCAAACTGTAATAGATGGCGTACAGGAACTAGTTAGCCAATCTATGGCAACTGTAGACGGGAGTTAGGTCATGTCTCAAACTGCAAAACCATCCGTTCGTCATCCGAGTCTGGAAGTTAATAAACTGGGTTTGACCCAGAGGGACTATGAAGGTTCAATGTCAACCTTGTGCGCTGGATGTGGCCATGACTCGATAACAGCGGCACTGGTTCAGGCATTTTATGAATTGGCAATAGAGCCTCATAAAGTTGCAAAACTTAGTGGGATTGGGTGTTCTTCTAAGACTCCAGCTTACTTCCTTAAGGAAGCCCACGGATTTAACTCGGTGCACGGAAGGATGCCCTCCATAGCTACAGGGGCTAATGCGGCAAATAGGGCGATGTCGTACATCGGTGTTTCTGGAGACGGCGATTCTCTGTCCATTGGCCTTGGACAGCTGTGTCACGCAATCAGACGCAACGTCGATATGCTTTATATAATTGAGAACAACGGAGTATATGGATTGACCAAGGGCCAATTCTCAGCATCAGCCGATGTGGGGACCAAGGCCAAGAAGGGCGAAGAGAATAGGATGGGCCCAATTGATCCAGTGGCGCTAGCTATGAGTTTAGGGGCTTCATTCGTAGGCAGGAGTTTTTCGGGCGATAAGGGGCAACTTGTTCCTTTGGTAAAAGCAGGGTTGAGTCACAAAGGATTTGCGTTACTGGATGTAATTTCCCCTTGCGTGACATTCAATGACCATCAGGGATCGACCAAAAGTTATCAACATACTCGTGACATTGTGCAAGAAGTTGTGGAGGCTGATTTCGTACCCGTGTTGCATGAGATAAAGGCTTCACAGGCATCTGGAGATGTAACTTCTGTGGCCATGCATGACGGGAGTGTCATAAAATTCAGACCCGTGACTGAAGGATACGATCCCACGGATCGTGACAAGGCCTATTCACATATAGCTAGCCGACAAGCCCAAGGAGAAGTGGCTACTGGACTGCTGTTTATAGAAGAAGGGAGTAACGATATACATTCCTTTGAGAATACCGTGGAGAAGGCCTTGGTAGATTTAGAATTCGAAGAAGTGTGCCCCGGTAACGATGTCCTACAGGCACTTCAGAAACATTGGCGTTAAGGATCTGTGAAAGCAGGAGAAAGTGGAAGATATGGGCCAATTAGAAGCCATCTGGATCAAGACCGCCCACGGAGGAGTCATGCGTCCAGTCTCCAAAGCTAATACACAGAAAAATAAAGGCTTGATGGGAGACGCTAACTTTGGGCGTAGCCAGCGACAGGTCACATTCATAGAAAGGGAAATTTTTGACCTGCTCAGGGACCATCTCGGTGATTCGATCAAACCGGAAATGCGTCGAGCGAATTTTATGGTGGCTGGTGTGGAATTACGGGCGACTGTGGGCCAGACCCTCTCGGTGGGGGATCTCAAAGTAAGAATTAGCGGTGAGACAAAACCCTGTAAGGTTATGGATGCTGCATGTCAGGGTCTTAGGGAAGCACTAGACATTGACTGGAAAGGAGGAGTTTACGGTTGCGTGCTAAACGACGCTACTGTCAAACTCGGTGACCCCGTTGCTTGGGACTCAGAATAAATTAAAGCTACGGTTCTACATTAATCTTCGGCTACGTTTACATACAAGTTAGATCCTCCATCTCGAAACTCCGTGGCTTTTTCCTGCAAACCTTGCTCAACTTCGGGTGTGGATATCTCCCGTTGTTTGTCAGCATAATCTCTTATGTCTTGGGTAATCTTCATCGAGCAGAATTTCGGTCCACACATAGAACAGAAATGGGCTATTTTCGCTCCTTGGGCTGGCAAGGTCTCGTCGTGAAAGGCTCTCGCTGTGACAGGATCTAGTGACAGGTTGAACTGGTCCTCCCATCTGAATTCGAACCGGGCTTTGGAGATAGCGTCGTCCCATTCTCTGGCTCTGGGATGGCCTTTTGCTAAATCCGCTGCATGTGCGGCTATTTTGTAAGCTATGACACCTGCTTTTACGTCTTCTCTATTGGGCAGACCCAGATGTTCCTTTGGGGTGACATAGCACAACATTGCTGTACCATACCATCCAATTTGTGCTGCACCTATCGCGCTGGTTATGTGATCGTATCCGGGAGCGATGTCAGTGGTTAGTGGCCCAAGTGTGTAGAATGGGGCCTCGTGACACCATTCCAATTGTTTTTCCATATTCTCTTTGATCATATGCATGGGGACGTGACCTGGCCCCTCGCACATGACCTGCACGTCATGTTCCCATGCCGTCTTGGTGAGTTCTCCTTGAGTATATAGTTCTGCAAATTGTGCCTCATCATTTGCGTCTGCTAGTGAGCCCGGTCTCAGCCCATCGCCCAATGAAAATGAGACGTCATAGGAAGCCATGATCTCACAGATCTCTGGAAAATTTGTATACAAAAAGCTCTCTTTATGGTGTGCGAGACACCATTTTGCCATAATGGAGCCACCTCTGGAGACTATGCCAGTAACCCTATCAGCGGTCATGGGTACGAAACGAAGAAGTACTCCAGCATGTACAGTAAAGTAGTCGACACCCTGTTCAGCCTGCTCAATTAAGGTATCACGGTAAATTTCCCAGGTTAATTCCTCTGGAACACCGTCTACTTTTTCAAGAGCCTGGTAAATTGGAACAGTTCCAATAGGAACAGCAGAATTACGCATTATCCATTGACGGGTTTGGTGAATATGTTTGCCAGTCGATAGATCCATCACCGTATCTGCACCCCATAGCGTGGCCCACTTGAGTTTTTCGACCTCATCCTCTATGGAAGATCTTACAGCAGAGTTTCCTATGTTTGCGTTTATTTTTACCTGAAACGCTCTGCCTATGATGGTAGGTTCTAGTTCAGGGTGATTTATGTTTGCTGGGATTATAGCTCTGCCTTTTGCTACTTCATTCCTAACAAATTCAGAGCTCATATTTTCCCTGAGGGCTACAAACTCCATTTCTTCAGTGATCTCACCTTTTTTTGCATAATGGAGTTGTGTCACTGCTCCCCTGAGGGATCGAACAGGGCGATTCTCTAATGATTCGGGAACCTCGAGTGAAGCATTAGGATGAGGGTCTCTATAAGAAACAGGAGTCTCTTCGATTCCATCTCTATTTAGTATCCAGTCCCTTCTTAGTTTTGGGAGCCCAAGTCTGGGATCTATCTCCAGTGGACCACTAGTGTCCATCACCCGGATAGGCAACTCATCATCTGACAGTGTGATTTCTCTCATTGGCACATTTATGCCAGGCCCACCTTTCAAAAATACTTTTCTCGACTGAGGAAATGCTTCGCCATAATCTCCGTCAAATTGGGGGGTGCCTGGTTGTGTTCCATTTTCGGTCACACCGTTTGTCTTTTTCAAGAATTACTCCTTTTGATAATTTCCAGTAGACGCTAAGATGGCCGATCAAGTATGACTATCCTTTTGGTCTGTCACAGCTTGACCTCTATCAGTTCAAAAAGTCTTTCCTATTTCCTACCAAGGTCCTCTGAATGACGATTATTGTCACAGTTGTTGGAATTTACATATTGCCCTATGGACCACTAACATAAAAGAAATTGCTGTAGTATATCAACTTCTAAATTATCCCTGATCGGTTGACCATTTGACTGATATGGGGCATTGTCATTTCTCTAGTTGAACTTTCTTTCCCGGAGTAGTGGTTATGTATTTTGAGTGGTTTACACAAATTAGTTGGTCCAGAAAAATATTATTCCTGATTTTGACTTTAGTCGCGACAGTGACATCTCCTGAAAAAAGCCTAGCTCAGGCAGGCCAGCAAGATCAAGTTAGAAGAGTTTTTCGCGGTTTGAACTATAGGAGCGTCGGTCCTTCCAGGGGTGGAAGGGTTACAGCTGTTGCCGGCCATCCAGACCATGCATTTACCTTCTATATGGGTGCAACTGGAGGTGGAGTATGGAAGACGGAAGATTATGGAAATTCGTGGAGACCTATCTCTGATGCTTATTTTAGTACTGGTTCAATTGGATCTATCAGGGTAGCTCCTTCTGATTCTAAGGTTGTGTATGTAGGTACTGGTTCTGATGGAATCCGGTCTAACGTAATTGTGGGCAGAGGCCTTTATCGGTCAGCAGACGCAGGTGAGACTTGGGAGATGGTGGGTCTGAGGGATATGGGGCAACTGGGTGCGGTAGAAGTTGACCCGAGTGACCCATCTCTTGTATATGTTGCCGCTCTAGGTAATCCTTGGGCAAAGAGCTCTGAAAGAGGTGTCTACAGATCTACTAATGGGGGTGGGGACTGGGAGCAGGTATTGTTCACTTCTGACTCTGTAGGTGCTATAGACCTAGAAATCAATCCAAGCAATCCCGAAGAGATTTACGCTGCTATGTGGAGAGGCCAGCGCCAACCATGGACTATCATTTCAGGCATGGAAGCTTCTGGCGGAGAAAATGGTATATGGAAGTCGAGTGATGGCGGTGACACCTGGAGACTCGTGACAGAGGGTCTGCCAACTGGGTTGATTGGGAAGATCGATCTTTCTGTTTCAGCTGCATCTCCCAACAGAGTATATGCCTTAGTTGAAACGACAGATCCGCTGGAGGGGCTTTACCATTCTGATGATTATGGTGAGACCTGGGAGTTGATGTCGAATCAAGCTGGCTTAATGAATCGACCATTTTACTACACCGGTGTTACAGCTGATCCGACAGATGCTGACAGGGTTTATGTCAATAACGAGGGCTTCTACGGTTCATCTGATGGGGGAAGAACATTTGAGCGTATGCCAACCCCTCATGGGGATAATCACGATCTTTGGATTAATCCGGAAAATCCTAATATCTGGATTCAATCCAACGATGGGGGTGCCAATGTGAGTTTGGATAGAGGGGTTACCTGGTCTACACAGAACAATCAGCCAACTTCTGAGTTATACCAAGTAGATATTGACGACAGGTTCCCCTACTGGCTCTATGCAGGACAGCAAGATAATTCTACGATTAAGGTTCCTAGTGACGCTCCTGAAGATAATTCAGCTTCCGGTCACACTGGGTTTTGGAGAGCCGTAGGGGGCTGTGAAACTGGTCCAGCTGTTCCAAAGCCAGGAAATCCAGACATAGTCTATTCGAACTGTAAGGGTAGATTCGGTAGATTCAGTCAGATCACTGGCCAAGAAAAGCAGTACTATGTCGGTTTCGGGAATCTCTATGGTGTTAATCCTAAGGATTTGCCTTACCGTTTTCAGAGGGTGGCTCCGATCGAGATCTCCCCACACGATGCGGACGTGATTTACCATGGATCTCAGTTTGTGCATAAGACAACAGATGAAGGAGTCACGTGGGAACAAATCAGCCCAGATCTCACAGCTTTTCGGCCAGAGAGGCAGGTTGTTTCTGGGGAGCCAATATCTCGTGATATAACGGGAGAAGAACACTATTCGGTATTGTATGCAGTGGAAGAATCCCCAGTGGAAGCGGGAGTCATTTGGGCTGGGTCTAATGATGGATTGGTTCAGGTAACGCGGGATGGAGGGGAAACATGGAAGGATGTTACTCCTTCAGATATGACCTTAGAAGGTAGGATACAAACTATCGATCCATCACCGCACCATGGGGGTAAAGCCTACTTCGCCGCATATAGAACTCTTTTGGGCGATTTTACTCCCTTCATTTACCGAACTGATAACTATGGAGATACCTGGACTTTGTTAACACCCGGCAACAATGGTATTCCAGGAGATCATCCGACCAGAGTGATCAGGGAGGATCCCCTCGTAGAAGGCCTTTTGTTTGCTGGGACAGAGTTCGGGATGTTTTACTCTATGGACGACGGATCTTCCTGGAGTTCCTTCCAGATGAATTTGCCTGCTACACCCATAACGGATATGAAAATTCACAAAGACGATTTGGTGATTTCGACGATGGGTAGAGGTTTTTGGGTTATGGATGACATTTCTCCAGTAAGACAAATGGGTGAAGCACTTGCAACTTCAGGACCACACTTCTTCAGACCCTCAGAGGTAGTCCGCACTAGAGGCCAGGGTGGTCGAGGAGGTCCGCACGAACCTCAGTGGTCACAACAAGGAGCAGTGTTGGATTATTTGTTGCATGCGACAGCTCAGGAAGTAAGCTTGGAAATCCGTGATCCGGAAGGTGCTGTATTACGTACTTTCAGTAGCGATGATAGGGGCGCTCAGCTACAGACAGGACAAGCGATGCGTGCTCCATTTCAGAGGATGGTGGGGTCTCCTGGATTAGGACGAAGAAGTGGTGTGAATAGATTCGTTTGGGATTTGCGGGCATTAGGTCCTAATGGATCGGCAAGAGGCGGCCCAATGGTAGTCCCTGGAGTGTATGAAGCTCATTTGACAGTAGACGGGGCTACTCACATAGAATCGTTTAATGTTGTGATGGATCCGAGGTCTGAGATGGACGGTATAACGTTAGAGGATATTCAGGCACAATATGATCTGGGCATGGAAGTATTAGAAGCGATTGAAGATGCTGACGCCACTATAGATCGTCTCAATGGAGCTATGGAACGTGTCAGTGAAGGAGGAGATCTGGAAAAGCAACTAAAGGAAATTGAAGATGCACTTGTTACTGACAGGACTATTACAAGCTATCCTCAACCTATGCTTAGAGATCAATTTCAGTATCTGTACGGAAATTCGATCAGGGTTGACCAAAAGCCAGCCGCAGATATGTACGATCGTCTGAATGTGTTAAAAATCGAACTTGAGGAACACAAACAGAGATTGCAGAGATTAATGCGTTCTGTGACGGAAGAAGGTTGCTGATCGACAATGGATATCCATTGGGTGATTTTGGCCACCCTTGCCACTGTTTTGACAGGCTGTCAAAACAGTGGCGCAGAGCTTCAGGTAATCGAAGAAATGCATGGCGAAACTGTTATATCTGATAGTAACCTGATTGGTAAATTGCAAAGCGGTGATCCAGTGTTTGGCATCTTTGCTCGCCCGCAAACCGCAGAAGGGGGCTCTATTGCAGGTAAGAATAGAGATGCTGATTTTGTATTTTACTCTCTTGAATCTGGGCCGTGGGACATACCTGGTCTGGAGAACTTTAGACAGGCAATGGATAACTCTGATGATGGTTCTAGTCATCCTATCACCTTGAGAATTCCTCCGATCAGGGAAGACCCAGGAGCCCTAGATAGGTATATATCAGAGGGTTTAGTGGAGGGGGTTGGAGGGATAGTGTTTCCTCATGTAGAATCAGCTAAAGAAGCTGAGCTGGCCGTTCGTTCGTTGGGCGATAGATCTTGGCCTATGAATCTCAATGGAGACCTGGTGAGTGTGCTATTGATTGAAGATCGCGTGGGTGTTGAGTCTGCCGAACAGATAGTTGCTACTCCTGGAGTCAGTGTGGTGATTCCTGGTCCTGGAGATTTGAGGCGAGCTTACGATGGTGATGACCAAGCTATTGAAGCTGCTATCCAAAGAGTTCTGGCTGCGTGTAAAGATTCCGGCGTTCCTTGTGGCATCACTGCGGGAGCGGAAGATGTGACTGAAAGGTTGGAGCAAGGTTTCAAGATGATTATCGTGAGTGACCCAACTACTATCTTAGTAGCCAAGAAATCTTTGGAATAGCGCTCGTTTTAGTTGGAAGTCCCCACTGCCTAGCTAGGCTGGTAACAGCAGTCCTGTCAGATACATGAACACCAATCCACCCAGGAGCCCAACAGAGTTTAGGGGCTTCAGTAGGCCAGAGTCAGATCGCGAGGTGATATCTTCACTTATCAGGGAGACGACTTGTAAAACCGCACCGATACCCACTGACAGAAAGAAAACTGTTGAAGTCGTGGAGTAGCTAAACCCTCCAATCCACATTCCTGCTATTGTGGGTAATCCTGCTAAGCATCCTAACCAAATCAGTGACCTTATTTTTATTTGAGAGCCAGCTACTGGGACGACTATTCCAATTCCCTCAGTTGTATTGTGCAGCAGAAAACCAAAAACTAAAGATGTGCCGAGAGCAACCTGCCCCACGGCATAAGCTGAGCCTATAATCAATCCTTCGCCCAAATTGTGCAGGCCGATAGCCAGGGCAATGAGTAGGGACATCTTCATGGGCTCTGATGTATTGGTGCCTCTAGTTGATGCCAGGTGATTGACGGTGTTCAGTAGTAAGTACATTCCTGAAATTCCAAGCGTCATTATCGCGATTCCTTGGAAAGCAGAAGCTACCTGGGCAGTTAGAGATATTGTTTCTTGGATTGCATCGATCCCCAAGAATATTAGCAATCCGACTGTGAAGCTCAGGAAGCAATCTTGCCAGTCTCTAGTGATCCCAGCTAGGAAGGGTAGCCATAAGAATCCTAGGAAAATTGGTATTACTCCTACGAAAATGCCCAACACTGTAAAAATCCCGAGATAGGTGGAGTTTATTTGAGGTGATTGGGTCGCTACTTCAACTTCATAATCAAAGGTTAAGCCAGTAGAACTAACTACTGAGATCACCAAAGGATCTCCTTCAACCCAAGGATAGGGTATGTCTAATATGGTTTTGTCCAGCCTTTCTAGCTCAACCGTTGGTGTGGCTTGGTATTCCCAGAAAGCATCGTCTATTATGACTTGAGCTATAGTGACCGACTCCGGTCCCCCATTGACTAGATGCACTTGTATCTGTCCAGCTGTGGGGAAAGCAACTCGTTGATAGGTGAGCTCTTCAACGGGCGGGAAGTTAGATTTGAAAAAGTCGGTTGTACCTGTTTGGATGAAGGTAAACAGGGTGAGAGCGACCAAGAGTACTGGTAAAAGACCCTTGGCAATCATTTTAGGTTTGTCGCTAGTCCTCGATGATCCGTTGGCCTTGGAAACGTTTCCCGTCATTCCAGTCAAGCCAGTGTAGATTCTTTGACATTGAAAACACCCATCCATCCTAGTTCAGCGAACTCACTTTGATGAGCGTGGAACATGAACTTGCCCAGATGTTCGTAGGTGAATTCTATGACTGCCCGTTCTCCCTGACAGAGCATTACGGTATCTGTCAACTCGTAGTGATTTAGGTTGGTTCCAGTCCTGTAGAGTTTGAACATATTTCCGTGTAAGTGAAATGAGTTGAGTAGATCAAATTCTGTTAGATTTCCACAGTAAACTCGAACAAGCTCTTTCTGTTGAATATCGATGGGATGCTTTTCGTAGTGAAAGGCAACACTGTTTACTGCATAAATCTCATTTTCTCCGTCGAAATTGGTATCGAAACCATTCATTAACATCACCAATTCCTTCGCTTCGGGACGACCTTCTGCAGGATCAATAATAAAGGCACCATAGAGACCCTTGTGCAGATGTCGTTTCAACGGTCTTGTGTGGCAGTGATACAGATGGAATCCCATTGGTGCAGCGTCGAATTCATAAATGAAGCTTTCTCCAGGTTGAACAGGTTCGAAAACTCCGTCCATGTCAGCGGCATGGATTCCGTGGAAGTGAATAGTATGTGGGTGGCTGCCAGCATTGAAGAAATTTACTTTTAGCCTGTCTCCTTCAGTGCACCTAATAGTTGGTCCAGGGACAGTTCCATTGTAAGTCCAGGCATTGAAATAAACTCCTGGAGCAACTTCAATTTCCTGATCTGTAGCAGTGATACTGTATTCTCGTTGGGTCTGTCCATTTGGCAGAATAGAAGTAGTTCCGTAATCAAAGGATGTTAGATATGTAGTTGGATCAAACCTTGAGGTGTCAACGTCCGTCCTGCCCATGTCTAGGACGGGTTTCATCTTTTTTTCGCGACGATTTATGGCACCCGCACTGGTGGCCAGACCAACAGCACCCGCTACGCTGGATTTGATCAGTCTCCTTCTAGATACAGAGACCTCCTTTTGCTCAGCAGGAAGAACAGAATCGTCTTTGTTTTCTTTGGGCTTTTTCATGCGGTCAAATCATTATTTTAAGGTTGTCCAAATACAAAAATTAGTGTGGACAAAAATAGGGTATAATTTTGTGTGGTCAATGTCTTTTTGATTTCCCCCTTCCGATTAATCAGAGCATCAGCCAAGATTAGTGCTGGTAATGGCGCTGACAATGTGGTCCTTAGGAAGGAAAGTTCATTGATTGGAATAGTTGGTGGTGGAATATCAGGCCTATTTCTTGGACACGAGTTAGTGCGCAGAGGGATGGATGTGGTTATATGGGAGGCGACGGACAGATTGGGTGGTGTGGTCTTGTCAGACTATCATTCGGGATTGGTTCTGGAAAAAGGTCCACAGCGTATGCGCATGACACCTCAGGTTAAAAGATTGATTGAGGAATTGGGACTCCAGCAGCAGGTGGTGATGGCTTCTAACCATTTAGACCTGTTTGTTTATTCTCGGGGGAGGCTCAGGAAAGCACCTTTAAATCCCAAACAATTTTTCACGAGTGACCTTTTACCGTTTAGTTCTAAGCTGAGATTTCTGGGAGAAATCCTAACTGCAGGTGTAAGAAGGGATGAAACAGTGGGGGGATTTCTTCGCAGAAAATTCGGATCGGCCGCCTACAGTAGCTTTTTGGGACCATTGTACGGAGGTCTGTATGGATCTGATCCCGATAGGATGCTGGTCAAGTCATCTTTAGCACAAAGAATGAATGAAGCTGGGATAGGGAGAAGCTTGGTTTGGGGTCTTTGGAGGCTTGCGGGAAAAGGGCGAGAAGCAGCTCCTTGCTCTTTTGACCGCGGCTTAGGGTGTTTACCAAACGCCTTGGGTAGGAGATTGGAAGAACATGTTCGCCTTGAAAGTGCTGTAGAGTCTGTGTATCGGTCAGAATTGGGATGGAGGGTGGTAGTAGAGGGGGGCACTGAGGTACAAGTGGATGCTCTTGTGTTAGCTTGTCCCGCTGAAAAGGCTGCGAGCTTGATACGAGAAGAGTGTCCACAAACAGCTCAGCTGTGGCAACAAATGAATTATAATGAGCTTGCAATTTGCCACATGAAATCTGATGCAAATCTGGAGGGCCTTGGCTACCAGGTTGGTTTTGGTGAAAGGCTGGAGACTCGCGGAGTAACATTTAACCATAGTCTTTTTGGAAGGGAAGGGCTGTATACTGCATTTTTGGGCGGGATGAAGAATCCTGATTTGTTGGGAATGCCTGATGAAGTGATTGCATCTATCGCAACTTCTGAATTTCACCAGGTTACTGGGCATGAAGCTACTTCAATAGACATTTCTAGAACAAAGATTCCAGCGTGGGATTTTAGCTGGAAGGGGTATACAGATTTCCAGCTTCCAAAGGGTATTTTTGTTTGCTCTAATTTCTCTGGTCGGCCAGGGATCCAAGGGAGAATTCAAGAAGCTCAGTTCCTGAGCAAAAAGCTTAGGGATTATCTCCTGAGGTTGCGTTAAGACAGAAGGTCTCAGGCGTTTTTCGACACAAGCATCGACGAAGTCCTAACTCTCCCATGACTGGTTCTGTTCTCAATAGATTTTCGACCAGGTCAGACAAAATGTTAGTGAAACGAACGTCATCATGAGGAATAGGTACCCGAAAAAAATTGATACCATTGTCTTCAGCAATTTCCTTTAGTTCAATATCTAAATCTCCCTTGGTTTCAGATTGTTCATGCATGAAGCTTACGGCCTCAAGTATCATGTTTGTCTGTTCTGTGGTATTGACGACATCTTCGATTCCAGGAGATGTCCATTCGATATTCCTATTGGTATGATTTTGATAGCCTAGGCTATAGTCGGAAACTCCAAGTAACCGTGATATGCCGCTACAGGTTTCTTCTACATACTGGGTATAGCGAGGACCAGTTTCAAGGTACTTTATTGGAGTTCCATGGGCAGAGAAAACAAGAGCCGTATCGTCACTGTGTAGGTTTATCTCTCGAAGGTTTGCATATGCAGAGATATTGTCTGCTCTCATTGGCAGATAATCTGGGTGTTTGTGCCATCCAGTAACTTCCCTGATGGGTATATCGAGCCCCAAGAGATCCATTGCTGTTCGCACGTCTTCCAGGGCTGCTAATGTCGTGGATTTACCACAAAGCGGGTATATCGGTAGAGCAACAAGCTGTTCAATCTTATCATCAGCCGCTTGCTCCACCGCATCCCTAATGAAGGGTTTGGTGAATTGAGTGCCAGAATAACAACGTATGTTCAGTTTTCGTCTCCGCAACTCTCTTTCAACTGTTTTCGCCTGCTGTGCTGCTTGTAGGTTGAGTGGCGAACCACCCATAGATTTGTATTCTTCGATGAGGCTGGGAGCTCTACGCCTAGCTAATTCTTTGCTTCGAGAGCTGGGATTTTCTCCTTTTGATTCAAGGGACGAATTTCTGTCGAAAATTCTTTCTAAGAACCCCACTACCTCGTCGTGCTCGTAGGTTTGTGGTTCTCCAAAATTAAGAACTAAAACTCCGATTCTGGATGTCGAATTCACTGGCCTTTCCTGGGATCGTTAGGTGGTTATAAATAGGTTCATAGTTATAGTAAAGATAATGAAACAGACTGAGGTGGAGTAGACAATTGGGGTGACTTCCATGAAGATTAGAGTGTGCAATTGCTGGGAAAGGCTCAAGTAGAGTAGAATTCGTCCCTAGTTTATAATCTTACTGAGAATCTCTTTTGGCTTTCAGAAAAACATCAGGAACATCTATGCATTCTCATTATTTGAACATTCTACTTTTCATACTGTTGCTAACTTCCGGCTGCAGAGGTGTTTTGAGGTTAGAGGAGAGTGATCACCCAGTCGTGCTGGCCTCACAGGCCATCAGTGGTCCTAGTCCTTCTGTTAGAGGCCCTTACGCCGTGAAGACTCTGACTTACGGACACGGAGACGATAAGAATAGGGCCGAATACAGAGAGGAGGTCGCATTCAGGACCGAAGTTGTGGATGCATCTAAGCTAATTGATCTTGGCGATCAGGCCGATTCAAGGAATGGGTACTGGGGCTTCGACCCTGAGACGTTTCCACTAAATGGAAGAGTTTGGTATCCAGAGGGCAGAGGTCCGTTCCCCTTAGTCCTGATAGTGCATGGCAATCATGATCCAAAGGATTTTTCGGATCCAGGTTATGACTACTTGGGAGAATTGCTAGCCAGTCGCGGATATATTTTAGCTTCAATAGACATGAATTTTGTTAATGGAGGTATTCGTCAGGAGAACGATGCGCGGGGATGGCTTCTGCTGAAGCATCTTCAAGTTTGGGACCAAATCAATCAGGATCCTGATAATGTGTTCTTTAGTTCAGTTGATATGGATAATATTGCTCTTATAGGTCACTCCAGGGGAGGGGAAGCAGTAGCTCACGCTGCTGCCTTCAACGAACTTAAACATTATCCAGATGATGCTACACTGAACTTCGAATTCGGTTTTAACATCAGAGCTATAGTAGCTATAGCACCGGTCGGAGGGCAGTATTTGCCAACAGGTAGATTTGTACCGCTGGAAAACATCAATTATATGGTCTTTCACGGTTCGCATGATGGAGATGTCACAGCCTTCCAAGGGCTTCGTTTATACCATCGATTAAAATTCACGGACGGTGAGGAGTATTTCAAAACCGCTGTATATGTGTATCGAGCTAATCACGGCCAGTGGAATTCTTCCTGGGGAGCTAAAGACAGAGGTCCCAGAAGCGACAGAATTCTAGATTTGAGAGGGCTTTTGAATCCAGAAGAACAAATGGAATTTGCGAGGATCTACATATCTTCATTCCTTGAGTATGCTCTGAAGAAAAACGACAAATTCCTGCCGCTATTCAGAGACCACAGGGTAGCCGGTGATTGGTTGCCTAAAACGATGTACATCACTCGATTCCAAGACCACACTTTCAAGACATTAGCTAACTTCGAAGAGGATATAGACGTGACTACAGGGACTGCTGTGGGCGTTAGACTTAGAGGAGAGGGCTTGTCAGTATGGAAAGAGGAAATAATGCCACTTCGCTCAAGGAACAGGCCAACTACCTCTGCATCCCAGGTCAATCAATCTGTTCGGTTAGGTTGGAATGACAGCGAGCCAGATATGTCTGTGCTTCCAGCCAGTTTTTCTATAACAGTTCCTGACACTCTCGGGAATTCGTGGGAGTTGTCGAGTGAGGGGCAGTTGCAGATGGCTTTGACAGCGACTAGGAAGAATTCTGGTTCTGGTGACGAGAAGTCGGAAGGTGAAGCCAGGGGCGAGAATGAAGAAGATGAACCCATCGATGTTTCCATCGAGATTGCAGATGCGATGGGAGAAACGGCTAGTCTGATGCTAAGTGATTACGGAGCAATTAGGCGTCCATTACAGATCGATATTTTAAGGAGAAGAGATATTGAAAAGCAGGAATATGCTCAGAACTATGAGATTGTTCTGCAGACCTTCTCTATTCCATTGGCCGATTTTACCGATTTGAATCCCCAATTAGATTTAGGCAGATTGTCTAGCATTCGCTTCCTTTTTGACTCGACAGCAGAGGGGTCTGTGATAATTGATGACATTGGCATTTCTTTTCTGCGTGAGGCATTCACAGCCGAAAGTATGTCACTGAATTGAGAGGATAATCAGCTGACCTTATAAAGTCACTGCCAGCTAACCGATATTCTGTGAGCGTTTCCTGTCCCATCGATATCACTGAATGCATAGTCAATGCCGAAAGCGTCGCCTTTGAACCCCAGTCCAAAACTTAAGATAACAGATTGAAATACCTCTTTTTCACTCCGCATTCCGATCCTACCAGTGAAGGTGCGTCCTGACACTGGCCACCAAGATATTTCTCCACCTATGTGCTTGGTTGTTGGCCTGTTAGGGTTTTTCGACACAGCAGCAGACGCTCCTACGTCGAAAGGACCTAAGGGTAGATTGTGGAATCCAGCTCCGAGGGTTGTCTGATTTTCTAAGTCTATTTCAGAGGTTCTAATCTTAAGGCTATTCCCTATATTTTGATGTGCCAGGCCTATGGTAAATGGGCCCATCGTTTTTGATCCTCCGAAGTCTAGCGCATAAGCCTGTCCTTTTGATCCTCCCACACCCTGCCCTATAATTTTACCGCTGATTCCCCAGTCTAGCCCAGCTAGTTCCCAGCCATAACCAACGGTTGCGACAGACTCAGAAATCCTATTCAAACCTTTTTTGGAGAGTTCCCTTTCAGTTTGGCTAACTGGGACTGGTTGGATGTTATTGATGTTTTTAGAATAACCTAAGGATTGAATTCCTACAGCAACGGTACCTTTCCACCACTCTGTCTTGGCAGACATTTGTAGCAGGGAAGCTTCTTTTCCAAAAGTATGTCGCGACATTGTGAACGATGTAGAGCCACCTAAGAGTGATGGATTGTAGAAAAGGATGTCACCTGTAGGATCGGCCAACTGAAATGAATTCCCCATTGCCATGGCACGTGTATTTGCAGGTAACGTGAGGACAACAGGTCCCTGGCCTTGCGCCTTGGCGTCGGTGTGGCATATCGCCAGGATAATCAGAAGAAATATCAGTTTCGCTAGTCTCGTCAAGATAAGCCTCCGGATTTTGGATGATCCAGCACCAGATCTATATCGCAGGATGTGCATTGAATCCAGAATCTGTTGCGGACATAAGGAAGGTCTTTTCGAGGTGGAATTGGAGTATGATCAAGCAATTTGTAGCACCTAGGGCAGTTGATTTGTGAAGTATTAAGGAGACTCGATTTGAGTTTGTCAATCTCGTCAGCGCTAAAGTGGGTCATAGGTTCTAGTTAATCTTATCAAAGACGTTGTCGTGAAAATAGTTTAATTGCCTAACATAGTTTAACCAGTTGATTAGAATTTAACACGGGGGCTCTTCCACCAGATAGGGCCTCAACTTATTATCAGTCGTTGCTGGGTAATGGATCCAGTGCTATGGTCTAAGACTGAATGTATTTAAAATTTGCCAAGGGAGAGCGTGGGAAAAGGAGCTATTGAGATCGAAGGAATGGTTAGCGAAGTTCTTTCGAATGCGCGGTTTAGGGTGGAATTGGAGAATGGTCACGAGGTGCTCACTTACCTGTCAGGAAAGATGAGGCAACACTACATTCGAGTGCTGGAAGGCGATCGGGTAAAGGTAGAAATGTCTCCGTATGATCTGACAAAAGGTCGTATTACTTACCGTTACAAATAAATCCTGCTAGAACATCTGGATTTCTTCGAGTTGGAATTTTGTAACAGGTAATATGTCGAGCTGAATTCGACAGAGTTTTCCGCTTTGCAATCGGTCGTGAACCTAGGCTTTGTAAAGGTTTTTGCTTGACTAGTCCCTTGACGCCCCGCTTCAAGCACCTTACCCTTGACTCAGTTAGCGTCCTACCGATCCGTGACTCTGAAATCTTTTAGAAATCGAGTTGTTAGCCGGTGTTCGGTACGGTGGGTGGGCGCGGAATTTATAACGAGTGAATCCATTGGAGGAATAATCGAATGAACAAGTCTGATCTAGTAGACGCTCTTGCCAACCAAGCGGGTATGACTAAGGCAGATGCCGCTCGTGCCCTAGAAGCTATGTTTGGATCAGGTGGTATTATTGCGAGTGCTCTGAAAGCTGGTACACGTGTTCAGATTACTGGTTTTGGAGCATTTGAGGCAAAGCATAGAAAGGCTCGGACGGGACGTAATCCCCGTACTGGAGACACTATTCAGATTCCTGCGTCGAAGACTCCTGGTTTTAAGGCTGGGAAAGGCTTAAAAGACGCTATCCAGTAATCAAAAATTGACGTGGCTTTGTGTAATTAGAAAAGCCGTATTGTGTTTTGGTTCAGTGGGGCTGGAGCTAGTTTAGAAAAACTGGTTCCGGCCCCATTTGAGTTTTTGGGAGCGGAGTAGCAAGACAGACAATTCACCCACGTCTTCTCGTTTGTTCGTTTGTTTTTCGGGCTCGATCATAATCCACTCTAGTGCTGCGCCCCCGGATGGTCACCCCATTTACCGTCTTTATGACTTTGTTAGCCTCGCTAGCCCGCACTTCGACCAAAGAAAAAGTTTCTCTGATGTCGATTTTGCCAAAAGCACTTCCATCCACACCAGATTCTCCAGCTAAAGCGCCTAGGAGGGTGCTGGGTGTAATCCCTTCAATTGTTCCTAAGCTCACAAATAGTCGCGTCCAATCATGGTTGTCATGTGGGGCCGTGAGAGGTTGCCCTTTGGGAGGAATTTCTTTATCGGATTGAGGTAAGGAGGCTAGACTGAGGCTCGCTGCGCTCAGTTCCAGAGGGTCATAAGTTTCTAGCATAGGTTCTAGAATGGCGTAATAAGGTGCCAAGTCCTGAGACGATAGTTGGTTGGTCAAGTCATCTCGTATCTTGCTTAGTGGATCAATGCGAGTAGCGGGCTTTATATTTAATGCCTGAGTTTTGTAGGAAAGCGTGGAGGTGAGTTGTCGAAAGTGAGGGATTTCTCTAGCCAAGAGCATCACAACGGCTTCTTTGGATTCGCCATGACACTCTTCCATTACGAGAGTATCTTCTGGACAGTCAAAACTAATGGTTGCTAAGAATCTCTTCTCGTCAGTAGCTTCTTGAGCTTGTGATTTCTGATCTTTAGTTCCCACCCAGATATAAGATGCTGAGTCGCCAGGATTTCCTGCTAGAAATCCGTACAACCTAAGAAAGGCGATGAGTTCGTTAACTCCAGCAGCAGTGTGAACGAAAATCATCAATTTTCGGGATCGATCGGTGAAATGTTTTTTCAGTAGCCAAAGGAGTGCCTCTTCTTTTTCTTGGCTTCCAATCAAGTAATGTATTTTCTGAATCTGATGGTTCCCTCCCGCAGTCCCCCTTTTAGAGGTGGTGGACATTTCTATGCATTTAGGAACGTGCTGGCTGACTATCTTTCTTATCGAATCTGTTATAGGGAGACTAAAGACCACCTTCTGTGGTTTGTTGCCAATATATCCAAGTAATTCTTTCAGGGAATCAAAGTCAGAAGTCACTTCAATACTGTTTGCTCTGTCTACAACTAGAGTACTAATATTTTGTGTTGGCAGTTGCGACTCGTCGATTGCAGTTAGTAAATCGGTTGGTGTTCCAAAAATGACATCTGCAGTTTCTGGTGAAACCCAATTGCTTCCCATGGCGCTGATTGTATGACCAGTTGCGATGGCTAGCTGACCCATAACTCTAGCCAATTGCGACGAAGTATCTTGAGTCGGGGTGATGACTATTGCTCTGGGGTTTTCCAGTCCAGGTACAATTTTGTCAAGCAGAGGTAGAGCGTATGTAATGAGTGTTCCTGCGCCTGGGCCCGATTCTATAAGAAGGTTATTATTTCTTGATATTAGAGGAATGATGTCACGCTGCAGTTCAAACGGGATGTTTAGTGCATTTTTCTTCAATACTTTACATAGTTTTGACGATAATCCTAAATCTTCGAAAGTTTTCATTGAGTAGGATCTCCAGATCCTCTGCCCGGTTTATCTCCTGGTTCATAGGGTAGTTCTGTTAGAAATTTTTGAATCTCGTAATCTATTCTTGAGGTTCTGAGTCGATCTGTGGCAGCAATGACGTTGGTGTAAGGTCCGTGTCTGTGAAGACTTAGGGTGACGGTACCCTCATCACCTATGAAACAAATGTCGTGTCCCGACTCATCGGATTTTTCCAGGCCAATAGTTTGGGGTAAAAGTTCTTCTGCTTTTTTTTCAATGTCCACAGGAGACAAGATGGTCTTTCGTTGATAATCGGCCATGTTCTCTATGATTTAGGGTGGCTGGTGGGGTCATTCGATACATCGATACCCGAACCTTTAAGGAACTTCCGAAGTTCGCAGATATTGGCTGGTCCTTCAAGGCTATTAGCTTCAGCCCAAAGTAAAGGAGTGCGCTTGAATCCTTTATGAATAGCTTCAAGACCAAGCAAGTGTATTTTTTCTGAATACTTGTCGACATCCAAAGTGGCCTTGGTTTCACTAGGGTCCAACCCTGACTTACTAGCTATGGAAACCAGTACGTCAATCCTTCCAATGTCGAGATGTTGCTGGAAATGAGCCTTAAAAATTTCTTTATGCACTAACTCTTCTAAGCCCTTATCTCTGGCGTGCAGACTAAGTTCGTGTGCTTTACGAGTCCATGGATACGAAGGTGGGAGGTGCCAATCTAGGCCAGACTCTCTTGCTAGCTGATGAATGTTTGTATTGTAACTGATCCACTCGGGGTTAGTGGGGTCGATAGGGGGTTTTGGGGGTGGACGAATCTCCAATGGATGCAGAACGACATGATTTCTATCAACTAAGACTTTATCCAATAGGCGATCCAAGAGATATGAACCAGGATCAACATAATCAAAATAGAAAGTTAGTTTTTCTTTGCCCACAGTGGAAAAATCGTCCTTTGGTCGAAAGATTTTAGGATATTGCTAGACCGCTTGAATTGCTTATCCCTTGACCTCGGTCAGAGTTTGTGAATATTCGGCATATGGAATTTAGCTCTAATATTGCCAGTTTACAGCCGTCCGCAACAATTGCTGTTAGCACATTGGCGAAACAGTTGCGATCAGAAGGTCGTGACATAATTGATTTGAGTGCGGGCGAGCCAGATTTTGATACACCGGCCTGGATCTCGGAAGCGGCAGTTTCTGGGATCGAGTCTGGTAAAACGCGCTATACTCCAGTAGCAGGTATCCCAGAATTGAGAAAAGCGGTAGCTAACTATCTCAGTTCTGTTTCTGGGGATGAGGTGGATTGGGAGGGGGTGGTAATCTCTTCAGGGGCTAAACATGCTCTGTTCAATACTGCCTTTGCTTGTTTTGGTCCTGGAGATGAAGTGCTAGTAACTACTCCCTATTGGGTTAGCTATCCAGAAATAATTTCGCTTAGTCGTGCAGAGTCAGTTTTCGTCTCTGGAGATGAGAACGATAATTTTCTTGTCACACCTAAAGATCTAGATGACGTTTACACCGAGAAAACGAAAGGCTTGATCTTATGTTCGCCATGTAATCCTACGGGCGGTGTATACAGTTTGGAGCAACTGGAAGAACTTGCCTGTTGGGCGAAGGAAAGGGAGTTGGTCTTAATAGCGGATGAGATTTATAGGGAGATTTATTTTGGGGCCGGTGGATCTCATGCCCCCAGTGTTTTGGAGTTGCCTAGAGAAAAGCGCGGAAATTGCGTTTTGATTGACGGTGCTTCAAAGAGTTTCGCAATGACAGGGTGGCGAATTGGCTTTTCCTATTCAGAAAACGAATTGGCGAAGAAGTTTGCATCTATACAGAGTCATAGCACTTCCAATCCAGCGAGCCCTTCCCAGATGGCTGCTCTCAGTGCTTTTTCAAATCTTGAACGGGCTATGGAAGAAGTAGGTATGATGAATAAAGCTTTCGTTCGGAGAAAAGACTTAGTGGCTGGTTTACTGCGGGAACGATTGGGACAATTAAGTTTTGTCGAGCCAGAGGGGGCATTTTATTTCTTTTTAAAGATTGATTCTTTGTTTAATCATGAGAGGGCAGGATCAGTAGATGTTTGTTCATGGATTCTTCAGGAGGCTGGGGTAGCAATGGTTCCAGGTTCTGCTTTCGGGGACGATCGATTCGCAAGGATTAGTTTTGCCACTTCTGATAACCTTCTAGAAGAGGCCGTAGAAAGATTATCTTCTCTCCTCAATGAAGGGTAAATACTGGAAGTAGGTGCGCAGATCATAGGGCAAGTTTCTCGACCAAATGGTCGATGATTTCCCGACAAGTGCTATCCAGCAGGTCAAAAGCATCCCGAAAATCTTCTATCCCGCCGTAGTACGGATCTGGCACATCTAAGGTTGACTCTGTGGATGTGTCAAACTCTCTGAACAATCTTATCTTAGCCTTGCCTCCGTGTTGTCTCTGCAAATCTTCGAGGTCATTTAGATTGTGTCGATCCATTGCGAAGATGTAATCGAAACAGTGAAAATCTTCCTGGCTGACCAGCCTTGCTTTTCCATCTAGTACAATTTTGTTTTCTTCAGCGACTGAAATAGACCTGGGATCGGCTGGAGAACCTATATGCCAATCTCCAGTACCGGCTGAGTCGACCCGTATTTTGTTATCCAGATTTTTTTCAGACAATCGCTGGCTGAAAATACCTTCTGCCAAGGGGGATCGACAAATATTCCCCAGGCAAACGAATAGGACAGACAGGGTATTGTGGGTGGTCATAGTTGGCCTCCAGACTATTTTGTTGTACCCGGATTTTTGATTCTGAAGCATATGTCATAGATTTATCCGGGTTGTTATTTTCACCGTTAGTGTATGTGAACAAAGGTTATTGTAAATGAAGATAGGGAACCAGAGGTTTTAGGCTGGCTGATGTGATGACGGATTCAAACAAAGAAGTGACTTTTCCTGATCTTGGCGTATCACCTGAGGTCTGTGATGCTATCAGAAGGTTGGAATGGAGCTCTCCTAGCCCCATCCAGAGAGAGGCGATACCAGCTGGACTAACGGGTGCGGACCTAGTTGGAGTCGCACAGACAGGGACTGGGAAGACAGGAGCATTTCTAATTCCCTGCATAGATCGATTAGGAGAAGGCCGCGGCCTTCAAGTGTTGGTTCTGTGCCCGACTAGGGAGCTAGCGCAACAAGTTTGCGATGATGCCACTGCTTTACTGGCGAGGCCTGGAAAGAAGGTGGCTGGACGGGTGGCCTCTATTTATGGGGGGGTGGGTTATGATCTCCAGGTCAAAGCGCTTCAAAATGGGTTCGAAATAATTACGGCTACACCAGGAAGATTTCTGGATCTCATGGCGAAAGGAATGGTCGATTTCAAGAACTTGGGCACCCTGATATTTGATGAAGCGGATCGTATGCTAGATATGGGGTTTCGCCCGCAGATTGAAGAAATCTTAAAAAAGATTCGTGGAAAACGACAAACCATGCTCTTCTCTGCTACTATGCCTAATGGTGTGCACGATCTTGCTTCCAGAATCACTAAAAATCCCATATGGATTGAGGTTGCTAAATCTGGGACTAAGGCAGATGGGATTACCGAATTCGTTTATTCTGTAAAGCCTGACATGAAAACACCGCTATTGCTTCACTTGCTAGAGAATGAAGAGTGGACACAAGTTTTAGTCTTTACTCGAACAAAATCTGGAGCCGGTATTTTACAGAAAGCCCTTTCTAGACAGGGTATCTTAACGGGAGCCTTGCACTCGGATCTTAATATGAGACAACGTACGAGGGCTTTGGAGAAGTTCACCGAAAAATCAGTCAGGGTTTTAGTGGCGACTGATATCGCACAAAGAGGTTTAGATGTGGATGGTATTTCCCATGTAGTCAATTATGACGTACCCAGTGATCCCGAAGATTATACTCACCGAATAGGACGAACTGCTAGGGCAGGTACGATAGGAACAGCGGTAACTTTTCTTGCTTCGAATGACCTCGGTGCCTTCAAGAGCTTAATTTACCATTTGGGTAGGGATTTAGATAAAGTAAGTCTTCCCGAATTCGATTACGTTGGTAGCTCTCAGCTCACTGGCGAAAATAAATCCAGAAATAGCAGGTCGGCAGGAGGAATGGGCTCCAAGAACGCTGATGAACTGACGGATGAAGAACTAAGAGCTTTGCTTGGGGGTTAAGTTGCTGATTGATCAGACTTACGGTTCGCAAAGTCCAAAAACCAAGACGATTGAAAAGCGAATTCTGGTTAATGATGAGCAAAAGCTGTATTTCTGCTGCTCGGCAGATCCATCTCTCCGAGTGGTTGTATGTGGTCCTGGAGAAAGTGAGTCCAATAGAATAGTTAAGTAAGTACTTAATGTTTTTAATGTCAGATATAGGAGTATGTTGCGTAGATGTCTGTTAAAGCTGCTGTTATGGTAGGACCCGGTGAGCCTATAGAGATCTGGTCGTTGCCAGACCCTGAAGTTCATCAGGGTGGTGTATTGTTGGAGACCGTAGCCAGTGAAGTCTGTGGCACAGACGTCCATCTACATAAAGGGAAATTGGCTGGGGTACCTTATCCGATAATACCAGGTCACGTGAGTGTTGGTAGAATCATAGAATCTCGGTGCGTTAAGAAAGATGCCGTAGGCCGACCTCTAAACAAAGGTGATCTAGTAACTTTTTTAGACGTTCACGAGGTTTGCGGTTCCTGTTACCACTGTCTTCTCAAGAAACAGCCCAATCGGTGTCCGACTAGAAAGGTGTATGGCATCACCTATGGAGCTGAAGATGGACTGTTTGGGGGTTGGGCAGAACAAATCTACTTGCAGCCAGGTGTGCATATCCTGAAGCTCCCAGATGGCCTTTCAGCTGAAGATGTGATTGGCGGAGGTTGCGGCTTATTCACGGGTTTTGCAGCTGTCAGCCGATCGGGATTAAAAATGGGTGATACGGTAGTGGTACAAGGATGTGGCCCAGTAGGTTTATCTGCATCAGCGTTTGCCAATCTAAGGGGTGCAGGGAAAGTTATTTTGATCGGAGAGCCCGAAGCGAGGTTGGCTTTAGGTAAAAAATTAGGTGCTGATGTGGTCTTGGACCTGGCTTCGATGAGCCCGGGGACACTTTTGGACGAAGTAAAATCTTTGACTGGAGGCCGTGGTGCAGATGTTGTCATCGAAGCTTCGGGTAATCCGATAGCTGTCTCTCAGGGCCTTGAAATGATAAGAGATGGAGGTACATATGTCGTAGCTGGGCACTATACTGATGCTGGAGCTATTCAGGTCAACCCTCACCTAGATATCAATAAGAAGCACGTAGTGATAAAGGGCCAATGGGGAACGGAGTTTCAGCACTTAGTGGGAGCACTCACAGTTCTGCAAAAACATCGAGAACGGTTGCCCTTTGCAAGTGTGATAGGCGCCAGCTACTCTCTATTAACTGCTGGAGAAGCCCTGAAAGATGTGGAGAAATTAACGGTTACCAAGGCAATAATAGAGCCTTGACCTCTTGTGGACTTCAGTTGCGAATTTTGCTAACGAAGATATCTCCGGCCAGTTCATGGCTAACTGCTTGTAGGTCCCCGCTGGCTAACACTATTACAGTTGTCATTTGATCGAAAGAGTTTCTTTTCACAATTTTGATTTGGACTCCTGGGGTTAGGCCTGATTCTTCCAGGTACTGGAGTTTGATGGGGTCCTCATCTTGTACTGCTTCGATTTGTACCAAGTCATCGGGTCTGACATCAAGAAGCGTTAGCAAGTGGGCTTCAGGGACCTTTCCAGATGCTGTTGGGATGGGTGCACCGTGAGGGTCGTGGGTAGGATCTTTTAGAACTTTTGCCATCCGGGAAATCAGTTTATCCGAAACTGCGTGCTCCAATAGTTCCGCTTCTTGATGTACTTCACTCCAGGTGTATTCTAACTTTTCTTGCAGATAAGTTTCTAATATACGGTGCCTTCGGATTATTCTAAGAGCTTCTCTTGAGCCGTTTTCAGTGAGTTGCACTCCCTTGTAAGGAACATGCTCAACATATCCCAGGGTGGCCAGGCGTTTGATCATACCAGTGATGGATGCGGGTTGTACCCCTAGAGTTTGAGAGAGGGCACTAGTTGAGGCTGGGTCGCCTCGTTCTGTCAGAGTATAGATCCCCTTTAGGTAATCTTCTACTGAAGGAGATAATTGAATTTTTGCAGGATCTTCCATATGTCAAAGATGGATCTTGAAGTGCTAACTGGAAAGGGTTTCAGTACAATCTGATCCAGCACTAATGTGTAACGTTGACAAATTGTTTTTTGGTAATATCATCTCAGCATGTCTTACGAAGAAACTACAGAAGGGATTCGAATCTTGGTTCGACCCGATTTTTCGGTTTTGCATTCGAATCCCGGGCAAAGCAGGTTCGTGTTCACCTATTCGATCCAAATGGAGAATCAGGGTGAGGAGAGCGTCCAGCTCTTATTCCGGCATTGGCTGATCCATGATTCTGATGGTGAGGATTCTGAGGTTGACGGTGAAGGGGTTGTAGGCGAGCAGCCCACATTAGATCCTGGTTATTCACATCATTACCAAAGTTTTTGTGTTTTGAGTTCACCAATCGGTTTTATGGAAGGTTATTATACCTTTAT
>JBJKYO010000045.1:0-8159 GCA_045561015.1 Longimicrobiales bacterium
ATCCGGCAGAAATAACCAGCCCTGTTAAGACTAATGCGGAAAGAGTCACCGCACTCCCAAATTTGACTGGTCCTCAATGTTCCTGGTCGATCCTGAAATCACTGAGTCATCTGTTAACTCCTCTAGAAAAGCCAACCTATTAAGCTTTTGCACCTGCCATTTGTCCCATTGTTCACTAGGAACTGGATCTCCAGAGGGAAGATCGATACCCAATGGATCTTCATGGCGTCCGTGAAGAAGCATCTCGTAATGAAGGTGAGGTCCTGTGGCCAAACCTGTCATTCCCACGTACCCGATGATATCACCTTGCTTAATTCTACTACCTACAGAAAATCCCTTGGCAAAAGCATTCATATGGGCATATCTAGTCGTCCAACCGTTTGGATGTTGAATGTCTATTCTATTTCCATACGTAGACTCCCTGGCTCTGTGCACAATCACTCCATTACCCGTAGCTTGCACGGGTGTCCCTGTGGGGGCCGCGTAGTCAACACCACGGTGAGCTCGCCATCTCTTAAGGATAGGATGAAAGCGACTTGTGGTAAAACGACTGGAAATACGGTGACGCAACTCAATCGGACTAAGCAAGAAGGCACCCTTTACTGATTTTCCATCCAGGTCATAATATGTCCCTTCACCATCACCATTAGGGTCAAACCAAACAGCAGTATAACTCCTGTTTTGGTTAACAAGTTCAGCAGCTAATACATGTCCTGTACGCATAGTTCCACTCGACCTAATCTCCCTCTCGAACGCAAACCGATAAGAATCTCCCGTCTGAATTTGTCGCACGAAATCAACCTGCCATTTGAAAACATCATTTAGTTCCAAAACCAATTTCTCTCTATCAACTTGAACAACCTGAGCGAGATCTTGATTGCGTATCAGAGAATTCCAAAGAGATGATTCAATGTGACCAGAAGCCCATATAGTATCAACTGTAGTAGGAGTGCTGATTAATCTTGAATTCCATGACTCCGTAGAAGGGACTAATTGAACCATTTCATCGGCATTCAGGGTGACTTCCACAGATTTTACACCCTCAAGACCTCCACGCACGCTGCGAACTCTCACAGTAGTTCCTTCTCGCACCCGCCTAGGGTCAATGTGTGTCCGTAGTGCGGAAAGCAGGGCATCCTGATCATTTGGATTTAAGAATTGATTAAAAAGATCCCCCAAAGTCTGATTTGTTTCTAACGCATAAACAAATTCGTCTTCCCGAGGCTGCGCAGATATTGGGTCATCGATTTGAACAGTAGGAAGTTTCTTTTCCTCTTGCCAAAAGATCAGGAACAAAAGTACAAGCAATCCAAACCCACGAAATAATGATATTGCCCTGATGTTTTGAACCACTACACTCCTCCATACCGATCTATAGCTCTTAATTTGATATTGTCACATCAAGTAACCTATCACTTCAAAACCAACGAACCAAAAATCAATCCAGTTGTCTCCGAATAAAGGTTGGCACATCCAACTCGCCAATTTCTTGATTTGTAATAGTATTCTCATTCAAGGGGGTCAATGAGACTGCAGGACTATGACCACCTTCACCTTCTCTTCCTCCTGCTAAATAATCACTTTGATTTATCGCTAAGGGAAGAGGATCCTCTTTAAAAACAGGAGTTATAAGTGCAGGTTCCACTTCACCAATAGGTTGAGCTTCATCAAAACCCGTGGCTATAACTGTCACCCTAACCTGGTTTTTAAGTTTTTTATCGTGAACCATACCAAAAATTATTTCGCTCTCTTCTCCAACTTCGTCATGTATGATGGTGGATATTTTATGCACTTCGTCAATAGCTAGATCCATACCACCAGTGATATTCAGCAAGACACCCCTAGCTCCCTTTATACACACTTCATCAAGTAAGGGTGAAGATATAGCTTCTTGCGCTGCTTCTTGAGCTCTGTCTTCTCCTTCTCCAAAACCCGAACCCATAAGAGCCGGTCCACGAGAAGCCATTATAGTACGAACATCAGCAAAGTCGACATTAACTTCCCCAGGATACCGTATCAGGTCACTAATACCTCTCGTAGCATTTAGTAGAACTTCATCAGCCTTTTTGAGAGCATCTTTGAAAGACGTCCCTTGCGGCACTACTGCCATGAGCCGGTTATTAGGAACAACAATCATTGTATCCACACTTCTTCGCAATTCTGCTATCCCTTGCTCTGCTTGCTTTTGCCTAGTTTTTCCTTCAAAGGAAAATGGTTTCGAAACCACTCCCACAGTCAAAGCTCCCATTTCGCGTGCAATCTCTCCTACTATCGGTGCGGCCCCTGTACCTGTGCCACCCCCCATCCCCGCAGCGACAAAGACCAAATCAGCGCCCTCGAGAACCCTGCGAATTTCTTCATCACTTTCAGCAATCGCCTGGCGGCCTATTTCTGGCCTAGCACCAGCTCCTAATCCTCTTGTCAAATTTTGTCCCAATTGAATGGTGACCGGCGCACGAGAGCTTCTAAGAGCCTGAGCGTCGGTATTGGCCGTTATAAATTCCACTCCTTCCAAATTTTCATCAATCATCCTATTAACCGCATTTCCACCCGCCCCACCAACACCGATAACCTTCATGCATGCACTCTGAAGATCCATGTCCTCGAATTCAAATTTTTTCATCAGTAAACTCCTATAGAAGGGTTGAACATTAGATGTACCTTTAGAAAAATTCTCTTAACCACTTTTTAACATTGCCGATCAAACCAGAAGAGAGATTTGATGCGCCAAGACCGGTTTCTTTATATCTATCAAATCCATGTAGCACTAATCCTACTGCTGTAGAGAACCTCGGTCGTCCTACTGAATCAGCTATTCCAGACAATTCCTCTCCTGGAGAACCAATCCGTACTGGAGCCGCGAATACTTGCTGTGCTAAATTAGTGATTCCCTGGAGAGCAGAAGCGCCTCCCGAAAGGACAATCCCAGCACTCAGTTTTTGCAGCATCTCCTGCTCTTCTAATTCGGCACGCACCATGACCAGAAGCTCATCCATGCGAGCCTGTATCACGTGTGCTATCAGTTCTCTTGCGACTGGCCGTGTTGAACCTCCTGAAGCACCATCTAGTTGAACCATTTCTTTTGGATCAACTAACTGAGAACAAGCCACTCCAAACTTATTCTTTGCCTCCTTTGCTTCAGCAAAAGGTATCGACAAGCCTTGAGCCAAATCATTAGTAACCGCTGCTCCTCCCAACGGCAGAACAGCAAGATGCCTGATTTCCCCATCGTAGTATGCAGCTATATTTGTAGTGGCATCACCAACTTCCACCACAGCAACACCCACCTCTTTTTCATCGACCGTCAACACCGATCTTGCAGCTGCCAGCGGTTCCAATACTAAACCTTCTACTTCATACCCAGCTCTATAAACAGACTTTCTAATATTCTCTGCTGCTAAAGCTGATCCCGTAACTAGATACAATTCTGCTTCTAATCTGGTCCCCATCATTCCCAAGGGATCCTTTATGCCTCTTTGACCATCAACAATGTACTCTCGGGGTATCGCGTGAAGCAGTTCTCTATCTGGTGGAAACGCTACCGTTCTTGCTATTTCGTGTACACTCTCAATGTCAGCATGGGAGATCTCTTCATCCTTGACTGCAACAATCCCAGGGGACACCATAGTCTTGATGTGGTCACCTCTAATACCTACATAAACCCTTTCGACCTCCGCACCTGCCATCAATTCGGCTTCGGCTATGGCCGTCTTTATAGATTCGGTTGTCTCATCTATGTGAGTGATCACATCCTGCATTCCAGTAGTCTTAGCTTGGCCAACTCCCAAAATATTGAGATCTCTTCTGAGAATTGGATCTTGAGGGACCTCTGCAATCACCGCACAAGTTCTCGTAGTGCCTAGATCCACACCTGCGATTAGGATGGGATTCACCAGCCACCCCCTTCCCCATAAGACACAACAACTTGATCTTCAAATCTTAGATCTATTACTATGCTAGTTTCTGTAGATCTACGTCTCCTCACATCCTCTAAGGCAGCTAGACCTGCTTTTAATACTTGATTCATGAGCGGTGGCCTGAAGCGAAGCACTACATCTCTATCTAAGATCGCCTCCGCGTTTCCATCTTGATCAATGGCCACCTCAGACAAAGCTTCAGTGAAAAAAGGATTGTCCAAACCCAACCTTTCTATCTCCAATACCATAGCCTTGACCTGGCCTTCGTGAATGTCCTCTTCAGTTGGTGCTTCTGGACCTCCCATTACTCGTACAAGTGGAAGATCCAATCGATATTTACCCAGATCTATAGGTAAAATGTTACCCTCCCTGTCCACTGGCACCAAAAGTGGTCCTGCGACTAAGGCGAGCGGAACCCTCTCCTCTATTGTCACTACAATTTTTGTAGGCCACCAATTGCTTTGAACGCTGGCGTTCAGAATCATCTCATGATCTTCCAATCGTAGTGCAATTCCACCCAGGTCATCAAAAATACTTGTCCTAACTGGAAATGAACTGAGTTCTAATACCATCTCTTTAGTCAGGTAATGATTCCCCTCAACTTCGTATTGTCTTGCCTGAAACAACTCCATTCTACTCAAGTGCTCTGGTAGTTTTCTTGTGGCCGACAGTCCTGCAACCACGATACCAAAGATTAACCAAATCCTTAAGCGCCTATTCATTTGTGTTACCATCGCGAAGTAATAGTTCTATTTCCTCTGCAACTTGACGAATGGACCCAGCACCAAGGGTTATAAATAAATCGCCAGGTTTTAATACATCTATTAAATGATCACTTATCACATCCATATCAGCCTCATACCTAACCGTACCTGGAGCTTTCTCAATACGATTCGCTATTAATTCTCCTGTTACTCCTTCTATAGGGTCTTCACGAGAAGGGAAAACATCCGTCACCCAAATTTCATCAGCGATAGAGAGACTACACCCAAAATCCTTTGCAAAATCTCTAGTCCGAGTGTAAAGATGAGGTTGGAAGAGTGCGATCAATCTGCGGTCGGGATAGCATGTTCTAGCCGCTTTCAACGTGGCTGCTACTTCTGATGGATGATGTGCATAATCATCTATCACTAAAATATCCCTGTGAACACCTATTATCTCGAACCTTCTTTTTACTCCTCTGAAAGCGGCCAACCCTGCTCGAATTGCTTCCCAGGAAACTCCTAGGAAGCGTGAAGATGCAACAGCTGCCAAAGAATTTTGCAAGTTATGTAAACCAAGGGATTGTATCCCAAACGATCCCATATTCGCACCCTTTTCCATCAAGGTAAATTCTACACCACCATCATTTTGGTGTACCTGTGTCGCTCTTATTTGTGCGCCGGGGTTCAATCCATAGGTCACTTTCTGGCCCGGCGTGCCATTTACCACTTGGCTTGCAAATTTATCGTCAGCACAGACCACAGCGATGCCTTGGGAGGGCAGAGATTCTATAAATTGACGAAATGCAGTAATTATTTCATCGAAGTCATTGTAGCAGTCTAAGTGGTCTGCTTCTATGTTAGTGACAATAGCAATATCGGGTTGTAACGCTAAGAAGGATCTATCGTATTCATCTGCCTCAACTACATAAAGGTCACTTCCTCCTCTCAGAAGATTTCCTCCCCAGGAAAAGACATATCCACCAGCAACACCGGTTGGATTCATCCCTGCCACATCAAGAATTTCTGTGACCATAGCAGTAGTAGTGGTCTTTCCATGAGTGCCCGAGACCGCTAAGACCTGTCCTCCATTCACACAAAGACCTAACGCATCCGCTCTTTTCAGTACTGGTATATCGAGACGCAGGGCCTCTTGAATTTCCTCTGTATCCCATGGGATTGCAGAACTCACGACCAAAGAATTCACACCAGAAAGGTGAGATGCACTGTGTTCTCCGTATATCTCTACTCCTTGTGATGCTAACTGTTGACTATTGTCACCAAGAGCGATGTCACAACCTGAAACAAATCCACCCTGTTGCTGAAATAATTCCGCAAGCGCAAACATCCCCGCACCCTCTATGCCCATGAAGTGAGTATGGGTTTCTCCCAATTCTTGGTCATTCACCTTAGGTGCTGTTTGGGGGTTCATAACAAGATTGGTTTCCATTATGACCAACTTTTGGTGGGTTTTGATAAAAGTTTCAAAATACTACTTACTACATTTGAAGTTGCTTCTGGCCTGCTGTTTTCTACTGCCCTGTCAGCCATTTTAGCCAATATTTCATCATTCTCAGTTAGTTGAAACACTTCCTTCCAGAGCTGACTAGAGGTTAGAAATTTTTGAGCCCTGCACAATCCCGCCCCTAACTCCTGAATGGCCAAAGCATTCAATTCCTGATGGTTAGCAGCCGCAGTAGGCAACGGCACCAGAATCGAAGGTATGCCCCATGCTAAGAATTCAGAAGTAGTCATGGCACCAGCGCGGCTAATGGCCAAATCAGTTACTGTAAGAGCAGTAGCCATATTGTTGACATAGGGAACGACCCTGACATTTGATGAGCGCTCTAGTCCCTCCACCCTACTATCAACTGCCTTGTAATTCTTTATGCCAGTTATCCATAGGATCTGCCAGTTGGAGAAAAATCTCCTTCTTCGCGCGCCGTCAATGCGAAGATCTTTCCAGATCAGTTCATTTAGATCAATGGACCCCTGACTTCCTCCAGTAACTAACAACACCTTGCGGTCTAAGTTCAAACCAAAATTTTCTAACATCTCCTTACGGTCTAAAGGGACTTTCGGAGGAGGTTGGATTGGACAACCCGAGATCAACACACGATCTCTAGCCAACACAGGAAGTTTTTTGATCGCTTCAGGGAAAGCGAGGTGAATCTGTTTGGCCCACAAAGAAAGCATTCTAGTCGTCACACCCGGATAAGCATTCTGTTCTTGTAGGACCAAAGGTATTCCTAACATCACTGCTGCCAACCCTGCTGGCGCACTTGAATATCCACCAGTTACCACTACAAGCTCAGAACTATATTCCTTGTGGAGTTTGACGGCTTCCAAAATGGATTTCAACAAGGCATAGGGAACTCCCAGATTGATCAAGACACTGCCTCTCTTCCAACCACGAACAGGTAAAAGCTCATATTCTAGGCCAGTATCAGGAAGAATCCTGGATTCGATACCTTTACTCGCCCCTATGAACACTGGACGAATCCCAGATCGCTGGTTGCCCATTTCCTCTGCCATAGCCATGGCCGGATAAAGATGGCCCCCAGTCCCTCCTCCAGCGAAAACAACCGTCGAAAGGTCATGCACGAGCCCTCCTGCGTCTCATATAAGTGCCTTGAGGAGGCCTTGCTATGTTGACCAAGATTCCGATACAGGCCATGCTGACCAACAAATTGGATCGACCATACGATATGAAAGGCAGAGCCAACCCTGTAGTTGGAAACAGGCCTAAACCAACAGCCATATGTAAGATGGCTTGTATTGCAATCAAACTGGAAATACCTATAGCGAGTAGCTGTCCCATTTGATCTGACGCCTTAGACGCAATATGAAATCCAAGTCCGACAATTACCATATACATAGTCACAAGAAAAATCACACCGAAGAATCCCCATTCTTCTCCTATCATGGCAAAAATGAAGTCGTTGTGACCTTCTGGGAGAAATCCTAGTTTCTGCCGACCTTGTTCAAATCCAACACCACTCAGACCCCCTGACCCAATTGCGTAGAGTGATTGTCTTATTTGATATCCTGCACCAGCAAGATCGAATGAAGCGTCTAGTGGGCCCATGACTACACTATCAAAGAACGTTTTTAATCTTTGCAGTCTAAAGCCAGCCATCAATTGCACATAAAGAAATGGAGAAAGTGGAATCAGCATAAAAATAAAATGACCGAACCGACCTCCAGCCATAAACAAAACCAAACAACCCAATGCTCCCACCAGTATGGAGGTTGTCATGTCCGGTTCCAATGCAATTGGCATCATGACAGCTACCCATATTACTGCAAAAGGCAAAAATCCAGATCTCAAACTCTTGAATTGATTCTGCTTCTTGACGGCCAGTGAAGCTGTCCAGATTATAATGGCTATCTTAGCTAATTCAGACGGTTGCAAAGTCATCCCAGCGATACGAAGCCAACGTTTTGCACCATTAATCTCCGGAGCAAATGAATATTCCCCTGGTAGAACAAGTAAAACCAGTAGGACCCAAGTCGCTCCGATGATCGGCCATGCCATTTT
>JBJKYO010000046.1:0-8111 GCA_045561015.1 Longimicrobiales bacterium
CGTTGGGATATAGGAGAAAACCTTCTATAGGAGTGCCATCATAGCTGTTATAGAGTATGCGTTCATGTTTACGGCCAGCCAAATCAACTTCAGCTATGAACTGATCATTCACTCCGCTGAGCCTTTTCTCATTACTGCCGTCTATATCTGCAACATAAACCTCCGAAGGGCCCTCAAACTCTCCTACCAGATAAGTCATTTTCTGGAAAGAATCATCGATATTTAGGGAGTTGATCCTTCTAAATCCTTGGGTCACCTGTTCAACCGAGCCCTGGTCTGGCCTTACCCTAAACAAATGCCTAGATCCGCCTATGCCGGCCACAAAATAAATATACCGACTATCTGGAGACCACATCGGATTACCTGGGTCAAGATCCCAGTCCTCTGTGAGGTTGATTGGTGCACCCGCCGCACCCCTCACGTACAAATCCCTCGCGCCACCGTGCCTCGCACCGCTCTGTATAATCATGTCCGTCCCCATAGAACGACTATACGAGATCCACTGACCGTCTGGAGAAAACCCAACATTGTTATATACAAAACCATCATTGGTCAAACGGGTCATCACACCATCCAGGTCGACCATAAAGATGTCGGTTCTAGGGTAGGCCAATTCGTCCAAAATCGACTCATCTGCCGTGAAGATTAATTGATCTGCGAAGGGTCTCCACTGAATACCCTGAGGCTTGAGCCCAAGCTTGGTGAGCTGCCTGGCATGCCCCGATCCACCAAACTCAGTAACAAAGATCTCCGTTAATGCCTCCTCCCGCCAATCTGGCAGAGGGAAACTCTGTCCGTCTCGCCTAAATGGGTACCAATCAAACGCCTTACCCTTAAATCTTTTTTCATGCCTCTGCTCAAACTCCGATAAGCCTCCATCGGTTTCTGATTTGTCGAGGGATACTGTTCGAACGGAAAATTTCCAGTTTCTACTGGAACTAACACCAAAATCTTGACCATTAGCTTCATCGACAAAAGTACTTTTAGTCAGATCTTCTGGATCTATGAGCCAAGCGGTATTGTCATAAGCCAGTACCTGTAATTCCCCTTCTTTGGTCCATTGAGGATCGGTAACATCTTTTCCTCCGTGCTGTACTAAAAGAGGCTCACTTGAACCTTCAGTCTGGACTAACCATGACTGAACCCGTGTACTATTATCTTCCTCTATCCGCTCTGCCACGGTAAAAGCCACCCACAGACCCCCTGGAGAAATCAAAGGATCACTGACGGATTTGACCCGATAATAATCCTCAATTACCAAATTTCGCCTGGCCTGTGCCTCTATACCCACGCATGTTACGACTGATAACATGAGTGCCAATGGTAGCTTCCTAGTGATATTCATCTGCCTATTCCCTCTGTAGTTCCTCCATGTGGAAGACTATTTACCTCGGCCTTACTAAGGAAAAGGTATAGAGATGATTGGGGTCGGGCCAAAAAGGTCGGTGATCGGAACATTCTGTGTGGCTTGCATTGACGTCGTGCCACCGATCCAGCCACCAATGAATGCAGCGGAAAAGGCAGCAAAACCAGCTCCAGCAACCAATACAGATTTTTTTAGGTCTAACTCCCTGACAGCAGCCTCGGAAATAGCCCAATTCGGAACTCTCGCCGTATAGGCAGAACTGCCAGCACCCCTCATCACAATAGACAAGCTGTCCGGCGTTGATTCTACTACTCGACCCAAAAGACCTCTTCTCCGATAATCTAATCGCTGGGCATCGTACCCGTCGCTCGCTGCCTGATTGACCACTCGACCAAAACTCTCTTCATCTAATCGAATCCTCACATTCACTCCAGGAGAAAGCGACTCTGTTTCTGCGTCTACGTAGGCATAACATCCTGCCAAAGGCGCAAATACCAAGAGGAGAAGGAGCCAGTGATATCCCAAAAACTTTTTCGATTTTACTCGCATCTTACAGATACTCCTTCTTGCGCCAGGTAGCCCTGAGCCATTGTGTGTCGATGTTGGTTTCTACTTTTAACGTAAAACTATTTTTCTAACAAAACATAGGAGAGGATACGTTCTAACTGTTGTGAGCGTATCCTCTCCTATCTACTCCGATATACCCTAGCTGTTCCATAGTTTATGTAATCACACTATTAGCTACTCATCGACCACCACTTACTGCTGCCTTAATGAGTTCCACTGTGCGATCGGCCCTGGCCTCAACTATTTCCTCTGCAAGTTCTAGAGATTCAGCTAGGTCAGCTATTGAAACACCATTGATCATTGCTTGGCCAGTTTTGACCCTCTCTTCCCAACGGACTGACTTGGTATCCGCAATTAACATATTGAAGGTTATACCTGGGCTATCATGCAAACCGTCGCTAGGCATATCGTCTGTCTGTACTCCTCTTTCCCTCAAAACGTTGCGGGAACCAGCTGGCGCTCTATAGTACTCGCCTATGTGTGCAACAACTGCGTCCCCATTCCACCTAGCCGACAAACGTTCAGCAACAGCTGCCTGTCCACTCTGATTTCCACCGCTATCTCCAATAAAAATAATATTTTCAAAGCCGTGCATCTTCAAACTGTGAGCCACATCTGTCAGCACTGCTTCAAAAGTGCCCTGCCTAAGGCTCAGAGTGCCTGGACTAGTCATGTGGCCAGTCGGCGGTTCAATCGACCCCTCTGGTACAAATTTTAAAATAGGCGCGCACAAAGCATTGCCCAGCTTACGAGCTATTACCTCACAGTTCTTCGCTAGCACATAATTATGCTTTCCAGTCACCAGCCAAGGCCCATTAGGCTCAACTCCACCAGTGGAAATGATGGCAGTAGTCTTTCCACCGTTAAGAGCATCGCGAACATCCATCCAGGTCATCTCCTCTATCCAGACGGTACTAGCGGCGGGAAGAGGGTTGGGGGTATCCACGCAGTTGTAATCGTTCAATCTACAATCTCCACCACCCATCGTCCTTGGATCTGGCTCAGGTCTTTGCTGGCCACCCCTTCCTCCCACTCTTCCTGGTCTTTCAGGCATAGGAAGAGTACCACCGTTAAGGATGGCCTTCTTGATCGATTCGCTAGTGGTCCATGCTCTAAACTGCACGATTTTCCTTGCGCTCTCTAGAGATTTAACCCTGTCCGCTATGGAAACCCCGTTTATGCTTGCAAAGCCTGCTTTTACACGTCCATCATACCTCACTGACTGAGGGTCAGTAATCATCATGTTGAGAGTGATCACTGGATCGTCATGCAAGTTGTCCGATTCCCCTGCGACCAGACCCTGACCAGCCATGTAACTACTGACACTTCCATAGTCGTAATACTCCTGCACATGTGCGACCATGGGGCTACTGTCCCACCGGGCATTTAATTTCTCTGCTACGTTACGCTGCCCTCCTTGGTTACCGCCACTATCTCCAATGAAAATAATATTTTCGAAACCGTGCATCTTAAGGCTATGAGCTACATCTGTTAACAAGTCCTCGAAGGTTTCCTGCTGAAGGCTAATAGTTCCCGGGCTTGTCATATGACCAGTTTGGGGTTCAATCGACCCCTCTGGTACAAATTTGACAATCGGCGTACATAGAGCATTGCCTAGCTCTCGTGCGGTAGCTTCACAATTGGCGCGCAGGACATAATTATGTTTTCCAGTAACCAACCAGGGCCCGTTTGGCTCCACGCCACCAGTCGGAATAATGGCCGTAGTTTTCCCTGCATTAAGTGCATCCCGAACATCCATCCAAGTCATCTCATCGATCCAAATGGTGTTGGCGACTGGGAGAGGATTCGGAGTGTCGCGACAATTATAAACGTTTGCTGCACAATCTCCGCCACCCATACTCATCGGATGCCGTTCAGGCCTCTGGCCCGATAAAGGCGAAACCATCAGTAACATCGCTAAACTCAGCATCATTTTCATAGTGATTCTCCTAAAGGTGAGCGTTATTCTGCACTCTCATCTGAGCGCCTACTCTAACCCCATCCATGATTTTTAAAATTCCATTCTCACAAGCCATAAATAAACAAGGACCAACAAAGAGCATGGTGTCAAAAATAACACCCCGCAACCATTTGTCGCATAAAGCCTGTATAGTTGACCTGCACCTTAATATCCCACACTGGCCTCAACCAACACGTCAGAAAGAAAATATCCGAAGCCCAAGCAATTATAGTGACCACTAAAAGACTCAGTAAAATCCTACTATCGACCCCTACTCTGACGCCATCGTTGGCATGCATGGCTAGACAAGCAAATATGCCTTAGATTTATCTTGGGTGAAAGTCACCAATGTATTTAGTGGACGCACATGTACTAGTTTCAATGAATGGAGGATAGACCCGTGAGAAGTCTCCGCAATGTAATGCTGGCCATGACCTTATCAGTGCTCCTAATCGGACCACTGCAGGCCCAATTTGAAAATGTTGGTTCGATTGATTTTCCAACGTCTGCCTCACCAGAGGCACAACAGAGGTTTCTCCGGGGAGTAGCTATTCTACATTCTTTTGGATGGTTACAGGCGATAGAGCAATTCCACGCCGCGCAGGAGATTGATCCTGATTTTGCGATGGCCTATTGGGGAGAATCTCTAGCCTACAACCACCCTTTAAATTCTCAAATGAATCCCGAAAATCCGCGCAAAGCATTGAATCGCCTCGGTTCCACAAAGGAAGAGCGCCTTGCGAAAGCTCCAACACAAAGAGAAAAAGGCTTCCTGTCAGCAGTGGAAATTCTTTGGGGAGAGGGAGACATAGTTGAACGTAAATTGGGCTACATGGAAGCTATGGGTGACCTCCATGAGGAGTATCCCGATGATCCAGAAGTGGCAGCATTTTATGCATTGTCACAACTAAGTGCTATTAGTTCAACGGGAGACCTAAGCAGACATCACAACATTCGTGCCGGAGACATCGCGCTACGACTATTCAAGCAAAACCCCAATCACCCAGGCGGTGTACACTATACCATCCACTCATTTGATGACCCGCTATTAGCACCTCTAGCGCTGGAAGCTGCTCATCGATTTGCTGACATAGCGCCAGATGTATCTCATGCGATACACATGCCAACGCACATATTTATCCAGCACGGAATGTGGGAGCACGTGTCGGGGAATAACCAGAGAGCTTACGACGTAGCTCGCGATCTTTGGAATCCAAACGAACCCATGGGTGATGCAGTCCACTCCTTGGATTGGGCTCAATACGGAGACCTCCAACTCGGAGACTACGAAAAGGCCAAACTTTGGATCAAGCGTATTGAGAGCATGGCTGGAGGCAAATTTCTAGAAAAACCAAATGTTAGCGACGACGGAGGACAGGGTCGTGTAATGGGAGCCGTATCGTTACTCAAATCTCGCTATGTCATCGAAACGGAAGAGTGGGACGTCCCAGCAACTATTGCTAGCGATATGCCTGCCGATGCCCTATTGGCAGCAGCCCTGAGTGCATACCACCTGGGCAATGAGTCAGCTTTAGAGGCTATAAATGAAGCCCTCAAAGAAAAATGGGAGTCTAGTGGAGCAGCAGGGACAACAAGAGCCCCTAACAGGAATGGCATCATGTCACAGCAAGTAAGCGCACTGCTTCATACATTCCAAGGTCGCCCAGATCAAGCAATGGCAACCATGGATGAAGCGGTTGTAACTATCGAAGCTATGATGCCACCCCGAGGTGCCGCATCTCCATTGAAGCCCGTACACGAATTATACGGAGAGATCCTGATGGACCTCAATCGTCCTCAAGAATCGGTAGAGATGTTCGAAACATCTCTCGTGAGAATGCCCAATCGTCCTAGATCACTGCTGGGCCTAGCTAGGTCATACATTGCAATGGGTAATGATCAGGAAGCTGGGGAGGCCTATCAAAGCCTGACTGAAGTCTGGAGAGATCGCGAGTCATTTGCTGGTTTTCAGGAAGCTAGGCGCTTCTTGGAAGAAGATGGCCAAGGAGGACTGCGGTAGATCTTTATCGAAATCGGTTAAAAATTGGAATCTTGAATCAAGGAGTTCATTGTGAAGCTACGCCACAAGGTGACGTTTCTGCTCACCCTTATAATGGTGACACTAGTTGCCACTTCTTGCCTTTCAGAAGAATGGCCAGATCTTGAACCAATTGACGCGCAAGATTTTGCAGCTGACCACCAGGAGTGGCGTAATAACCGTCGCGAAGGACTGGTCAGACCATTTTCGGGAGTGGTTCTGTGGATGGGCCTCTGGAATCTAGATCAGGGAGCAACACCGTTCGGTTCAGATCCAGAATTGCCAATAACCCTGCCAGAGATTGATTCTCCGGCTCTTGCAGGTACACTCCACAGATCTGGCCAAGAAATAACCATCGAACCAGCTCCTAATTCGCAAATAAGTTTCAGAGAAGGTGACCTGATTGACAACAAAACCGTCCTGAACAGCGATCGTTCAGGAAACACTACTAATTTGGCCCTCGGATCTCTGGGAATGCGTATCCATGGAGAGCCTGGAACGGACCGCCTGTGGCTAAGAGTATGGGACGAAGATTCACCGAAGAGAGAGAGCTTCCAGCTTCCAGAAAATTTCCCGGTGGACACCGCCTGGCGAATCCCTGCCAGATTTGAACCTTATGGAGAATCCAGGAGTCTTCCAGTGGCTGATGTCACTGATGGCATGTTGGAATATCAGGCCCCAGGAGAATTAGTTTTTCAGGTAAACGGAGAAACACAGAGACTCATTGCCGTTGCTGACGCCAACAGTACTTCCTTTCACGTAATGCTGTGGGATCCCACCGCTATGGAGGAGACATATCAATTGGGACGCTACCTCAGCGTGCCAATTCCAGAAGATGCTGCATGGACTACGGAAAAAGAGGGATGGACGGTCATGGATTTTAATCGGACCCGCAACCCGCCCTGTGTCTTTAGCGCCTTTTCAGTTTGTGCATTACCACCCCGTGAAAATCGTCTAGAAGTTCCGATCACGGCTGGTGAAAAACGGCCATCTGAAGCAGCTTACTAGAGACAAAGAAGTGCTCTGCATACATAGGCATGGAACAGTTACACAGAGTTTTTGTATATTTAACTAAATATTAGTTGTCAAACCTAAGTGGACTGCTGCCAGTGTACAAAAAGTCAATGCGGACAATTCTACTAGCATCTTTGCTTAGTCTAGTCTCATGCGACCTACCTAGGTCCTGGGGAGAATGGAATAGTGTAATAGTTGCCACTTCACCAGAGACTTGGGATGCGGTGGATGAAATGATAGAGTCTGCACTAGAAACCAGAATACTCACAGTACGTCCTGAAAAAACATTCCGAGTCACACACCAATCCCCCGAGGGTCTAGAATGGGAAAGATTACAGCGATTTAGACAAATCCTCCTGGTAGGAAGCCTGAACGATCCCTGGATCAATGAGGTATTGGATGAAAGACCAAACGTAGATGTAGCTCCACCTCAAATTTTTCAACTTCAGGACGTTTGGGCAAAAGGACAGTTAGCAACGGTTTTGTTAGTTAATCCTGGCGCATTTAATGAGGTCGAGGCACTCATGCCCGATCTGCACAAACTGCTAGATGACCAATATCAAAACTGGGTTCGAAGTAGGATGTTTATGAGTGGCAGGAATTTGGCCTTAGCTGACAGTCTCTGGGAAGAAGCACAATTCACACTGCTTCTACCAGAGCTCTACGTAAAGAGATCTGGAGATTCAACATATATTTTTCGAAATGACAACCCCGATCCATCAGAACTGATCAGAGAAATCGCTGTAACATGGCGCGATGCCGAACCAAATCAGTTCAGTCAGAGTGATATACTAGAGTGGCGTCAAGATATGTCAGATTCTTACTATAACTACCCGCAAGTATTGGATATGACGATAGCAGAAACGAGACAACTGCAAATTGGAAGCATGGTACTTGATGAGATCAGAGCAGCTTGGTCAAACCCGCCAGGAGATTTATTTCCAGCTGGTGGCCCAGCAATTATCCGGTCCATACACTGCCCCGACCAAGGACGTCAATATCTAGTCGATGCTTGGTTATACGCCCCAGGAAGAGATAAATATCAGTACCTTTTGCAACTCGAAACTATCCTAAATTCCTTCAGATGTGGAGACGGAAACCCTACGACTTCCACAACTGAATAATACTGTTAAATTAGGATCCATCAGGAAAAAATTGATCTTATA
>JBJKYO010000047.1:0-7924 GCA_045561015.1 Longimicrobiales bacterium
TCAGGTCCATGTTAGATGCCCAATTGGTGCATGAAGATGGATCTAAGGGAGAACCGTTACTCGCTTGGAATGATTTTGTAATACATAAGAGTGGACTGGCCAGTGTGACTCGCTTGGGACTGCGAATAAAAGAATCCAATGATTGGAATGAGATGGGAAGCTTCGCTGGGGACGGATTGGTAGTTGGCACACCAACAGGTTCGACAGCTTACTCTTTGTCAGCTGGTGGCCCGATAGTTGATCCTTCTGTCGAATGTTTTTTGGTCACACCAATTTGTCCGCATACACTAAATATCCGACCGATGATTATTCCAGGCTCATCTAGAGTGGCTGTGGATTCGATAGAAAGGGCTGAGAATTTGGTTTTAACTGCAGACGGACAGGTAGCACTTGATGTACCTCCTGGATCTACGATTTATATCAAACAGTCTGAGGTTAACATTCACTTGGTTCGTTTCCCAGGACAAAATTTCTTTGGCACGCTTAGGCATAAACTGAATTGGGCAGGAGAATCTCTGGGTTGACCCAGTTCTATATCTAGAAAACTTGTAAGATTTGGATACCAAATTCGAGAGCAGTCGTTTGAGCGGTCATACCACCACTTCCTGTCAGTGGGGCCCGATACAGAAGACGAATCCTGAGCGGTCGAGTACTGCTAGGGGACTGAGAAGAAAACACGAAACCGCCACCCACTTCAAAAAAAGTCATTCGGGTCTCATCTTCCAGAGGTTTTGGGTTGAGGCAGGTCGATGAATGGCAATCGGCCTCCAAGCCAGTGGAATATCGATCAGATTGTTTCTTGAAGTATCGCGAGTCAGCTAAAAAGGTCAGTTCGTTGGTAAGTTGATAGCTGGGTGAAAAACGCAGTTGAGTATATGCTCCAGGTGTCCAGTCAGTAATTTGGATGGTCGTCATTGAAGGAAAGGCTTGATATGAGGTTGCGATCCTTTTGGCCACGGAGGTGGGTCTTTGAAGTCCATATGTGACCTCTGCCCAAACACTCCACAGATTGAGTTTTGATAGGTTTCCATAAACTTTTAGTTCAAAATCATTTTGTCCGTCGCCACTTCCTATGTCAATCATGTTGTCCACGAGGTCGAGGTGGCCTGTTCCCAAACGGACAAGCCCTCCAAACCCCATCAGATAATGGAGTTCATTAGAGGCGCTGGTTCCATTTTCTTTGACGTTTTGATTGTTAGCCAAGAGTTTAAAGTTGCTAAACAGTTCGATGTCGCCAATTTCCCAAGGGCTTGACCAAGATCTCAAGGGGGATGCAGCGATGTTGTAGGAGGGGTCGGTGATGAGAGATTCATAGTGGCTCGAAGACATCGGTTGGTTAGCCAAGGGTACAGTTGTCGGATAAGTAATAACACCTAAGTTCGATTGAGCACTCGCCAATGCATCGAGTTGTAGTTGGAGGCTATTTCCAGCGTTTGACCCTTGTAAGGGGAAAACTCCGTAACTTGTATAGGAATTGTTGAGTATCTGCCTAAACCTTGCACTTTCTTCGAGTATATTATTGGCCTGAATGCATTGTGCAGAGTTTGCAGCGGGGCTGCAAAGTGACTGGGTTATCCTAGCAAGGTCTGTCTCCGCGGTTGCTAGGCTACTCAAAAAGACATCTACATCAGTCATATTTGTGATAGAAGGGCTTATCCCAACATTTGCGTTGCGGCTGTTAAAGGAAGTGGTGACTTCAGCTCTTCTGCGTGTGATGGGTATGCTGACTCCTAAGGTCATGTAATCCTGAATTCCGATACTGACATTGATGGGTATTCTTACTTCATGCCTAGTCAAATTGGTTACACTGGCTCCGAGATTGACAGCATATTCCTTGTCATCAGTAAGTCCGCCTAATTGATTTTCTAGATTCGACAGTGTAGGGAATAAGCGAGATCCTATATTTGGAGATGTAAAATCATACCCCAAGGGTTCGACTTCTTTAACAAGTGACCCGTCCTCAACTCGTTGTCCAAATCTCGAATAACTTGAAAGATAAATGGAGGTGGCCTCGATCCGTAAATGCCCCGATGCTGAAAGAGGTTCTGTCCACTGCTGACCAATCACTGGTGTAGTTGTGAAAAAGAGGAGAAACAGACTTAATATTGCTAGTGATAAACCAGGTCGGATCATGCGGGCTCTTTTTAGAGTAAGCACTCTTTGTCTGCTAGTAGAAGATTATTACTTTTAAGATAATTGGAGTAGACTCTGCTGGGAACTTGACAAGGATGTCTCTGTACCTAGCTTGGAGCGCAAGAATAGAAGAATATTAGGAATCTGAGATCGATTGAAATAGATTAATGGAGTGAGAGATTGCTACGCGGGAATAGCTCAGTTGGTAGAGCACAACCTTGCCAAGGTTGGGGTCGCCGGTTCGAGTCCGGTTTCCCGCTCTGTGGGGGGAAGAACTGAGGAAGTTAAGGCATTCAACAGACAGTTTTTCCATTTCGGCGCCGTAGCCAAGCGGTAAGGCAGAGGCCTGCAAAGCCTTTATTCCCCGGTTCGAATCCGGGCGGCGCCTTTGCTTCTTCCGAATCCTGTTGGGAAAGCACTGGAAACTCTAGTATTCCCATAACGGGGAGATCTAGGCGCTCTTAAATGGGGGGTATATGCCTATATTAAGACACACTTTTCTACTCTTTGTTGCGGTGTTCATATTTATGTCCTGTCAGGAAGAGGACCGGCAAGAAGTAGTTCCCGCTGTTCTGCGCCTTACTCTATCTGGACCAGCTAAAAGGTTTTGTTCTGGAATCTGGGTTTCTGAGCGAGAGAAAAAAGAAGCTTTATACAATAGTGTTCTTTGGAACGAACAATTGGTGAGTGATTACGAGAGTGGAAGATTGTCTTTTAAGGTGGAAGAGGAGAGGCGAGTAGTCACGGCTTCACGGGAAGGAGTAGCAGCTAGCGCGCGTTTTTTTGGAGACCAAGGATGTGTAATCCTACGTCCAGAAACAGACAAACCTATGTTCTTGCCGAGAAAGGTTAGTAGCAGCCTTCCAAAGGCAGAGTCGATGTTTTGGCCCATGGGAGACAAGCTACCAGAGGCTGCGCCTTCTGAAATCGATTTCGATCTTTTAGACGAAGCTGAAAACGTCTTGTTTTCCAATAGCTTGGATCGCAGGGCGGCTTTGGTAGTGGTGCATCAAGGACAGATCATCAAAGAATCTTATAGTTCGGGGGCACATGTTAACATGCAACTCGAAAGTTGGTCAATGGGGAAAAGCATGACTGCCACTTTGATTGGTCGGTTAATCCAAATGGGGCATTTGGAGTTATGGCAAAAAGCTCCAGTTCCAAGATGGCAGAATGCACTGGATGATCCCCGTGGAGAGATCCGTATTGCTGACTTGCTGAGGATGTCCAGTGGTCTTCGTTTCAGCAGGGAAAGTGGGTCGACACTGGAACAAAAAGAGGCTTCGTATATACAAGGACAGGATGACCATAGGATGGGATATGTGGCCCCAATCGATGTATTCCAGTTTTCTACTAGCAGAGAACTGGAGCATCCTCCCAACTCGGTAGGAAGATACAGAAATTCCGATCCTTGGACTTTAGGTTTCCTCATACGTAGAACCGTAGAAAATATTCTCAAAGAGGAATATTTGACTTGGCCACAACGCGAACTGTTTGACAAGATTGGTATAAGACGATTTGTCGCAGAGACTGATATTTATGGTAATTTTATACTAACTGGCTACAACTTTGGTACGGCTAGAGACTGGGCTCGTTTTGGACAACTTTATCTTCAGGAGGGTAAGTGGGAAGGAGAGCAGTTAATACCAAAGGATTTTGTCGAATTTGTTCAGACTCCTGCTCCAGGATGGCCAGAGCCAATCTACGGAGGTCTGTTTTGGTTAAATACAGCTGACCAGAGCGGTCGAGGCCAGCGTGTCCCGACATTGCCTCCTGATACTTATAACGCGGCTGGGGCAGGAGATCAGTATACGTATATCATACCTTCACATGACTTGGTTATTGTTGTGATGAGTCATCGAGGTGGTGCGAGTTTATCACCAGACCGCAGAACTCGTGAGCATAGAGCATTAGGACTGATAGTTAAATCTGTTAATGCAGAGTGGTCTTTGGATTAGAAGCCCTACCCTAAAACCACTGCTTGTATAGCCGAATTGTATATATCTCCGGGCTGCAGAAAACATCCTATCTGCGCAGGGTAGTGACTTGAATGACGGGACCATCCCACCTCCCACCAAACCGGAATGTGGCGTCTCGTCTATTTACAAAATTTAAAGTTGCCACATCTTCAGCTGGAAGGCTACGCAGATAACTGAGACCATAATTTTGGTTGTCGACTCGGGCTACTGCTTCAGCTTCTGTGGCCCTTGTTCTGAACCATGTTGGTCTCAATCGTCCTATGGCTTCATACACGGACATGGTCGAATACTGCCCTGTTAGTTCAGAGGCTTCGATTTGATTGGGGCTTGACCGAGGGGCGCTACTTCCACCACTCCCGCTAGCACATGCTCCTAAAGTTAACACACTGATCACAGCCAAACATCTAAAGTACGGTCGCATTTTAACCCCTTTTTAAACAAATGTGGTGCCCATGTTAAGATTAGCTCTGCCGGGGTAGAAGCGCTAGGAGATACAATAGTTGGAGGTTGGATAAGGGTGTGTCCAATCATTCGTTGTCACGCTATAATTGGGCCAAATTAGTAGACTGAAAAATGGGTTGTTGTGACTATAAAGAATCATTACTTGCCGAGGACTGCCGCTGGAAGAAAGGCTACACTAGCCTTTGTCCTTGCCATGTTGTGCTCACAACCTCCAATCGTTTTTTGGATTGACAATGAGTTCAGGGATACCTGGTTTCTAGGCTTTCCTTTTCTCTATAGCTATTTAGCATTTGTTTATTTTATCCAGATAGGAATCCTCATCTGGACCCTTCGTAAAAAGGTGTAATTGTGGAAACCTGGGTTGTGGCTACTGGTCTCATTTTTTGCTATATAGTTTTTACTATTGTGATCGGTTTTGTGGCAAATAGAGCTCTGGCGGTCGACATGGAGGATTTCCTTCTTTATGGGAGGAAAGCCGGATTCGTAGTTCTCTACCTTAGCGTTGTCGCAACCTATCACTCCGCATTCGCTTTTCTAGGGTCAAGCGGTTTTTTCTACACACACGGGATCGGATTCTGGGAAGCCGGAACTTGGACTGTATTGGTCGGAGCGATCACCTATACACTTGGAGTTCGAATATGGGCTCTGGGTAAAAAGTTTTCATATATGACTCCAGCCGACATGCTCGCCGATTTTTATGAAAGTGAAGGTCTGAGAGTGATCGTAGCTCTGGTTTCTGTCTGTTTTACGATCTTGTATATACAAGTACAAGCTCAAGGTCTGGGGTATATTATATCGGTAGCCTCTGGAGATAGGATTTCCTTCGAATTGGGGACGTTTGTGCTACTGATCGTAGCCTCTGGTTACTTGATGGCCGGAGGATTAAGAGCGGTGTATTGGACGGATGTAATACAAGGGGTCTGGATGTATGTTGCGGTTTGGGCGGGGGGCTTAGTCTTATCTTACCGCCTGTTTGGAGGTCCTTTGAATCTTTGGAAAGAAGTTCGTGAAGTTCGTCCAGATTTGCTTACACTACCTGGTCCAGAAGGATTTTTCAGCCCGGGGATGTGGGTCGGAATGACCATAGCCCTGTCTTTTGGGATCATCCTGCAACCACATATAATGATCCGTTACTTTACGGCGGCTTCTGGCCAAACGATAAAGTGGCTTGGGGCCACGACTCCTATCTTTTTGCTCACTCTTTATATTCCAACTGCACTGGTTGGTTTAGGGGGTGCAGTAGTACTTCCTGGGTTGGACAATCCAGATCAGATATTTCCAGAAATGCTTTTCCGATATGCTCCAGCTTGGTTGACTGGTCTGATCTTGGCCGGTGCCACAGCTGCGGCAATGTCAACTTTAGACTCCATACTTCACGCCAATATGACGGTTCTCACTAGAGATATTTATCAAAGGTATATCTCTCCCCAAAGAACAGCTGCTCATTATATGTGGACGGGGAGAGCCATAGTCGTTGGTCTTTTAGTAATTGGGTACATTCTTTCGGTTAAGACCTTCAGTTTTCTGGTGACATTGGTGGCACTGTCTGGATCGGGTGCATTGCAGCTTCTTCCAGCGATGCTTGGAGTCTGCTATCCCGTGCAAAAGCCATTCACTAGAAACGGAGTATTAACGGGTATGTTGTTAGGGTTCATTGTTCTGTACTGTACACTTGTTCTTTTTCCTAATCCCTTAGGTATCCATGCTGCTCTTTGGTCCTTGGGGACTAATCTGTTGACTTGTGTGGTCATGTCACGCTTCACTCAACCACCTTCTGAGTCTACTGTCACTAGGATTCATGGCACTTTAGAGGAGTATATATATGGCTCGGGTGAAGTCTCTTTGGAAGAAAGTTAAAGTCTATCCTTGACCGAGTCGTTTTAGGCAAGTTTCCATCAGTTCTCTGGTCTTTTTTGGTTCTGCAGATCCATTTGTTTTTAGCATAACTTGTCCTACTAGAAATCCAAGTAGCTGTATTTTTCCACTAAGGTATTTCTGGACCGCATCCTCATTTTCTTCCATGACTTCTAGTACGATGGCTTTTAATCGCGTGTCGTCGTCGATCATCCTATAAGTTTCTTCTTGGAGTATTTCATTTATACTCTTGCCTGTATCTGCAATAACTCTCAAGATTTCTTTAGCAGAGTGAGATGATATTTCTCCAAGCGATCTCAGTTTCACCAATTGCCCAACGGATTTGCCAAATAATGGTGAATTTAAATCCATTATATCTTTTGGAATCTCGTTGATGCACCATTTGGACAGAGCACTATAATCATCAGTTTCTTTTGATGCAGATCGAAATAACCCCATCAAGCTAGGGTTTCTAGCAAGTACCATGGCATCATTATTTGGTATACCGAACTGATCTATCATCTCTTTAGTGTAGTCTAGCTGTATTTTACTCAAAGGCTTGGGTTTGGGGGGAGGGCTGCTCCTCACTTTTGTCCGATGTTCTTTCTTAGAAGTTATTTCCACCTGGTCAGGTGCCGCTTTCTTGCTTTCTTGCGAGGATTTCCAAGTGTCTTTCAGTGTCACGGTTCGGTTATAGACGAGGTTGTTTGGTCGTGAATCTTTCGAATCTAAAATGAAATTGCCCACACGCTCAAACTGGTAATGCATTTCGGGAGGATCTGAGGCCACGCTAACTTCGATTCTGCTTCTCTTTAAGACAACTAGGGAATCGGCATTCAGATGATCTGTGAAATGTTCGTTCTTATCTACATCCTCTGGATTGGAGACGCTGAAGAGTCTGTCGTAAAGCCTAACTTCGGCGGGCAGTGATTCTGTGGCTGAAACCCAGTGTATAGTGCCTTTTACTTTTCGCTGATTGGTGGTGTCGCCACTTTTCGTTTTCGAATCGTAGGTGCAGTGTAGTTCCAAAATCTCTCCGCTCCCGCTCTTTATAACAGTTTCGCATTTTATGATGTAGCCGTATCGCAAACGCACTTCTTCTCCCGGGGATAATCGCCGAAATCCCTTAGATGGAATTTCTTCAAAATCACTTTGTTCTATCAGAATTTCTCTTGTGAAAGGTAGAAGTCTGGATCCTTCTTTACCGACATCTTCTGGAAAATAAGGAGCATCCAGATATGTGACGTCGCTTTCGTCGTAGTTTGTAATGACAACTTTTAAGGGGTTCAGGACGCACATTACGCGAGGTGCGGTATAATTCAATTCGTTTCTCACGGCATATTCAAAACTAGAAAGGTCGACTCTGTTTTCGGTCTTGGCCACTCCAATCATTTTACAGAAATCTCTGACTGCTTTCGCTGGGACTCCTCTTCGTCGGATACCAGCTAATGTTGGCATTCGAGGGTCATCCCATCCGTCAACAAAGTGTCCTTCAA
>JBJKYO010000048.1:0-7899 GCA_045561015.1 Longimicrobiales bacterium
ATCCAAGAGGTCGCTGATCAGCTCAAGAAGGATCTTGGCGGGGACTCTTTGGACATTCTAGTGCATTCTTTGGCAAATGGTCCAGAGGTGAAAAAACCGCTCGTGGAAACCAGTCGTAAGGGCTATCTGGCAGCTGTGGGGTCCAGCGCCTATTCCCTGGTCAGTATGGTGCAACGTTTCGGCCCTTTCATGGGCGAAGAGGGTGCAGTGATTTCTTTGAGCTATCTGGCAGCTGAAAGAGTGATTCCAGGATATGGTGGAGGCATGAGTTCCGCAAAGGCCGCACTTGAAAATGATACACGCACCCTGGCTTATGAAGCTGGAAGACGCTGGAGTATAAGGGTTAATACCATTTCGGCGGGTCCTCTTTCAAGTAGAGCAGCACGAGCGATTGGGTCTATAGAGAAAATGGTAGATTACTACGAAACCCATTCGGCTCTTTCCGGCGTGAATACTGCTCCCGATGTTGCTAACGCCACAGCCTTTTTATGTTCACCTCTAGCGGCGGGTATCACAGGAGAAACGTTGCACGTAGACAAAGGGTACAACGTTATGGGTATGACAGCTGAGGACCAGCTCGGAAAATAGTGCGGTGAGCCAGAAGCTTGGGGAAATGCTACCCTCCATCAAGTCGGTTCCGCCAGGCCCACATTCCCTTGATTTGGCTAGTCGACTACACGCGGTTGAATCTCGAAACGTAACCTGGCTCAGCGAAGACTTTCCGATTTTTTGGGATAGAGCTTTAGGGTCAAACGTTATAGATGTCGACGATAATGTGTACGTTGATCTCACCTCAGCTTTTGGAGTGGCTTTTGCAGGACACTCCCACCCCAGTATCACATTGGCTATAGAGAAACAGGGCAAGGTCCTTGTTCATGGTATGGGTGATGTTCATCCTTCAGCTTCTAAAGTCAAAATCATGGAAGAACTGGGAGAACTGTCTCCGTGGAAAGACCCAAGGACCGTCCTGGCTTCATCTGGGGCTGAAGCTATGGAAATCGCTCTAAAAACAGCGCAGATGTATTCAGGAAAGCCTGGATTGATTGCGTTTCGAGGAGCATATCATGGACTGACCCTAGGTAGCTTGTCGGTAACGGATAGGCAAAAATTTCGGGAACCTTTTGTAGGACGGCTGTCTGAGCATACCAGTTTTGTAAACTTTCCAAAAACGGGAGAAGAGGCCCAAGCAATAGTCACGGAGATCGCAAGCATTGTGAGAAGGAAAAAATCCACTGCAGAACCAGTGGGAGCCATAGTCATTGAGCCAATACAAGGGAGAGGTGGGGTGCAGATACCCCCGGAAGGTTTTCTACAAACTCTTTCTGATTTCAGTAGGTCAGAGGGACTACTATTCATTTTCGATGAAATTTTCAGTGGACTAGGTCGCTCTGGGGTGATTTTTGAAACTGAAAGGGCTGGCGTAGTCCCTGATCTAGTATGTCTTGGAAAGGCGTTAGGTGGGGGAATGCCTTTAAGTGCCTGTATCGGTTCGAAGGAGGTAATGGCGGGATGGCCTGAAACTGACGGGGAAGCCATTCACACTAGTACTTTTCTGGGTCACCCTCTCTCTTGCGTGGCGGGTAGTACCTTTCTCAAGGTTTTGAAATCGGAAAACCTAGTTCTTCAAAGTGTTCAGAAGGGCCAGTATTTGCTCGATTCCCTACAAGCATCTTTGCGGGCAAGCGAGCATGTCTTCCAAGTGCGAGGAAGAGGTCTTCTAATAGGGATCGAATTGCACAATCAGACGAACCATTCAGTCAAAAGCATGGGGAGTCATGTCTCAAAGTTAGCACTGAGAGAAGGCTTGATTGTCTTGCCTGCTGGCATACATGGTGAAGTTGTGGAACTTGCTCCACCTTCTACAATAACTCAGGAGCAAATGGACTTCGCTGTGAAATGCCTATCAAAAATTTTGCTCGAGAGTCAACTCTAGTTTGGATCTAGCCTTGTATCACTCATTAATCCTATATATTCTTTCGTCCCCATTATTTGAAATGTCGCTTACTCCTAATGCCCCCATCGTCTAGTGGCCTAGGACACCTGGTTCTCAGCCAGGAAACCGGGGTTCGATTCCCCGTGGGGGTACTGGTTTTGGACTTATAGCTGGCCGGGGTCGCTTAGCTCAGTTGGTAGAGCACTACGTTCACATCGTAGGGGTCACTGGTTCGAGTCCAGTAGCGACCATAGATTTATCAAACAGTAGTTGGCTACGAAAAATCTTTCCCCAAAAAGATCACAGCGATCAGAATAGCTGCGACAGCAGCTGGTGCTATGAATCGGACAGAGAATAGCCAGGCTTTGTAGCTAAACCATCTTGGAGATCCAGTCGCCACCAGCTCTGCCTCAGTGTCCTTGGTAGACATGAACCAGCCGACCCCTAAAGTTATTAGTAAGCCTCCCAGAGGGAGGGCCCAATTAGAAGCAAAGTGATCGAGGGTAGCAAAAAAACCAGCCTTTCCTTCGAATAATTCAAAGCTTGAAAGCCAGGTAGATGCGCCAAAAGACATTCCAGAGAGGAAGGTAAAGACGTATATACATGCACCACTCAACAAAGTAGCTCTGGATCTTTCCATTTTTCTCTGGTCTATGAAGTAGCTAACGACAACCTCAAGGAGCGAGATGGTTGAAGTTAACGCTGCTAAAGCCACTAAAAGATAAAATGCTGGCGCTAACACAACTCCGAACGGGACTACTTCGTAGAAAAGTTGAGGAAGTGATATAAACAGCATTCCTACCGCGGATCCATCTACCTGTTCTGCCATTCCAGGAACTGTGAAAATGACTGAAAACATTATTATAGAGGCAATGATTGCAATCACCGTATCCAGCACCACAATCGAGCCTGCGGCATTCACAATAGAGCGATTTCTTGCCACGTAGGAACCGTAAACTATCATTGTCCCCATCCCTAAGGATAAGGTAAAAAAGGAATGACCAAGGGCTTCAAGGATAGCTGCTGAATCTAACTCGGAAAAATTAGGACGGAATAGGAATGCTAGAGCTTCTCCTGAACCCTCCATAGTCAAAGAACTAAAAAGAAGAAGTAGTAGGATTACGAAAAGCGCTGGAAGACAAAGGCGAGCAGTTTTCTCTATACCGCTGGCGACACCAAAGTATACCACCCCCACCGTCAAGAACATAAAGGCTCCGGATAAGGCAGTCTGCATGGTTCCATTAGCGGCCAAATCTGTAAACAGCCCACCCATGTTAGCCTGGGTTGGGAACCCTGAAACACTCCACTGTAAGGTCTGGAAGAGATAAAATATTGACCATCCAGCCACAACCGCGTAATAACTCAGAATGACAAATCCTGCCATTACTCCCCAAGTTCCGACCCAGCCCCAGGAAGGTCCCATCGTTTCACGCATGGCACCGACAGCGCTTTTTTGGGTCTTACGGCCAACAAGAAGCTCTGCCATCATTATGGGTAGACCCACCGCTATAATGCAGACCAGATAGATTAGAACAAAGGCCCCTCCGTCATTTTTCCAAGTAATGAAAGGAAATTTCCAAAGATTTCCCAGTCCTATTGCGCTACCAGTGGCTGCTAGAACAAAGCCGAGATTTGAACTCCAGTTTTCTCGAAGGTCTTTCATATAATGTCCACCTAAGAAATGTTAAAGTGTGGAATGATAGCTTACGATGAGTTGCTGGTTTGAGAAAGCATGAGCAACATATCAATTCACCTGATCTTTGGACAAGAAAATCGTTAAAACTGGAAACGAGGGTGGTAAGGTTATAAACTCCCTTAGGTGCGCTATGGAGTCTACAAGAGAGAGGACGGTTTTGCTCAAAACTGCTAAGAAGAAGACAATAATTTCCCTGACACTGATCCTGGCCATGATGTCGTGTCGGGACATAGGGGTCGAGGGTGGGAGGAATGATAATGAGGCTCCTAGTTTCGGTGTAGCACTCCTCACCTCTGGTCCCGTAAGTGACGCAGGATGGTATGGAAGTGCCTACGAGGGCATACAACTAATCGAAGAAAGATTTGGTGCCAGAATTAGTCATCAGCAAACTACCACTCCAGCTGAGTTTGATGAAGTTTTGCGGGCATACGCTACTTCTGGATACAGCCTTATTTTCGCTCATGGATTTGAATACCAAGATGCTGCTATACGGGTGGGCCAAGAGTTCCCTGAAGTCACAATTGTGGTTAGTTCAGGGGGCAGGGTCGCGGACAATGTCATACCCTTAATTTTTGAACTGGAGGAAGGCAGTTATATGGCTGGGGTTGTGGCGTCGAAAATGACTAAATCGGGAACGATTGGCATGGTGGGAGGTGTGGCCATTCCTCCAGCCGAAGCTACTTTTGTTGGTTTCGAAGCGGGGGCCATGTCTGTGAATCCAGAAGTACGGGTTCTAGTCAACTGGATAGGAAGCTGGGATGACGTTGCAATGGCGAAAGAAGCTGCAGTCACCCTCATAAGAAGGGGCGTCGATGTATTAATTCACAATACAGATGCGGCCAGTTTTGGAGTTTTTCAGGCGGTTCGCGAAGCAAGGGAATCGGGAGCTGAAGTTTGGGCTATGGGAATGAACCGTGACCAGAACGATGTTGCTCCAGAAGTAATTTTAGGGAGTGCAATAATAAGAATACCGGAGGCATTTGTGCAGATAGCTACTCTCTGGAGCGAAGGACAACTAACTCCTGGAGAGGCGCATTATGCGGGAGGTAGAAGTGGAGCTGCAGATTACGTTGTAAATCCCAACTTATCAGATAAATACGACCCAGAACTTATAGCTGAGATCGACTCTATACGCTTGGGCATTGCAGACGGACTAATCGCTGTTCCAAGGATTGAGTTTTTGGAACGGGCAGGCGGTTCTCTCTGACTAACCAACGAGTGTTTTCTTGCGGCCAGTCGGAGCTAGCTCCTTCCGTTAGTATGGGCAAAATCTGTAAGACATTTGAAGAAAAACAAGCTCTAGACGGTGTTGATTTCCAAGCTTTTCCTGGTGAAGTGCATGCATTGATTGGTGAAAATGGTGCAGGGAAGTCGACCCTCATGCGGATACTCAGTGGTCTAGTTCTTCCAGACAGTGGTAGTATGGTTGTAGAAGGACAAAAGACTCGCTTTGCACTTCCTAGAGATGCCCGCCAAGCGGGAGTGGGCATGGTGCATCAGGAATTTCTTCTCGTGCCAGCGCAGACAGTCCTTGAGAACCTTTGTTTGGGGAATCGATTTTCGGGAACAGGAGCTAGGTTGCCTCGCGGTCATGTGCGAAAGAAACTCAAAGACTATAGAGAGAAAACAGGCTTGGTAGTGGAGGAGGACACTCTGGTCGAAGATCTCTCCGTGGGTGAAAGGCAGAAAGTTGAAATTCTTAAAGTACTCCTGAGAGGTCCTGAAATTCTGATTTTTGATGAACCAACTTCGGTATTAGCGCCCAAGGAAATATCCGACTTAATGTCGCTGTTTCGGATTCTGGCCACAGATGGAAAAACTGTAATTTTTATAACACACAAACTTAATGAAGTCATGGTTTCTAGTGATCGAGTTACAGTTCTTAAGCAAGGGAAGGTTGTTTGTCGGACCGTCCCAGAGGAAACCGATATCGAAACTTTATCAGAAGTGATGGTAGGAAAGGATTTGGGGAAAAGATTTAGAAAAGCGGAATCACGAGGTAGAGTAATAGCTGAACTCAGTTCGGTTCATGTTTTTGGAGGGGAGAAAGAAAAAAAACTAGTGGATGTAAACTTAGTTGTGCGAAGTGGAGAAATGATTGGAATAGCGGGAATAGAAGGTAACGGCCAGCAAGAACTAGCTGAAATTTTGAGTGCCTTGCGTCTGCCTGATATGGGAACTGCGATTTTGCCAGAAGAGATCGGTTTCATACCTGATGATAGATTAGAACAAGCTTTGATAGGTCACTTTAGTATTCTTGAGAATATCGCGCTGGGCCTCATCAATAACAGTTATTTTCGGCTTGGTCCTTTGGTGCTCTGGGGCAAGATTGCTGAGTATGTCCAGGATCTGATTTCAAGTTTTGGCATCAAAAGCGAAGGTCCCCATGAAAAGGTTGGATATCTTTCAGGCGGAAACCAGCAAAAGGTGGTGCTAGCTAGAGAGCTGGAAAGATCCCAGCAATTATTGGTAGCGAGGAATCCTACGCAAGGACTCGATGTCAGAGCTTCGAAATTTTTCTACCAACAGATGTCTAAATTATTGGGCAGGGGTGCGCGGTCTAACGTTGAAGATAGCCGAGGAGGGGTTGTCCTCATTTCTTCTGATTTGGATGAAATACTGACCTTTGCAGATGAAATACATGTTCTATACGACGGTGAGTTAATACAGGTGCCTACAGAATTAGCTTCAAGGGAATTGGTGGGAAGGTTAATGCTAACAGGGAAAGCCGGATTTGGTGGTTTGGCTATGGAAGAGGGCAGTGGGAATGAAAGATAGTAATCCTTGGCTAGCATTATTAGTGTCTCTATTGGCGGTTTTACTGACTGCTCTCTTTACAGCGACCGCTTTAATATTGGGTGGTTTCAGTCCTGTGGTAGCCTTGCAGGCCCTAATAGAGGGTTCAATGGGCTCAATAGATAATTTTCTGGGGGTGACTCTAGTTCGAGCAGTACCTCTCATTCTAACTGGATTAGCAGTGGCGGTCGCCTTTAAATCAGGCGTTTGGAATATTGGTGCGGAAGGACAGTTCTACGCAGGTGCTATTGCTGCGGTATGGGTTGGATTGAGCTTGGGAGACCAACCCTCATTCTTTTCTATCCCAGCAGTTTTTCTTGCGGCTGCTTTAGCAGGGAGTTTCTGGGCATTTATACCAGCTCTAATGCGCATTCGCCTCGGTGTGGGCGAGGTAGTTACAACTATTTTGATGAACTTTGTAGCAATACATTTGGTGAGCTATTTAGTGCGTTGGCCGTTACAAGAAGAGAGGGGAGTATTTCCTAATACTGATTTAATAGCTGAGTCAGTCCGCCTGCCCAAGATAATCGCGGGAACTGGTTTACATTTGGGCTTCCTTGTAGCTGTTATGCTTGCTCTGGGTTTAGCAGGTTTGTTTAATCATACGGTTCTGGGTTTCAACCTTCGATCATTAGGGGAGTCGCAGGAAGCAACTAGAGTATCGGGAAGATCAAGTATCTCCTCTTTGTTGGTTGTTACTTTCCTTCTCTCGGGATGTTTGGCCGGGCTAGCCGGCGGGATAGAAATAACTGGGCGCACATTTGCCCTCTATGAAGGCTTGTCTCCTGGCTGGGGATATACTGCAATAGCTGTGGCGCTTTTAGCCAATCTTAATTTTAAGGCGGTGCTACTAACTGGAATCTTTTTTGGGGCTCTGGAAGGAGGATCGGGTGCTATGCAGCGAGAGGCTGGCATACCTGCTGCATGGGTATCAGGGATAGAGGCACTGGTGCTACTTTCAGTCCTTGCCAGCGATAGATTGTTTCGACGATTGTTAGGATCAAAATGGCAGTCGAAGCTACGGGAGAGCGGTTCGGATGGTTGAATCATTTTCGCTAGTGGTTTTCTTTGGTGCAGCAATTCGACTTGCTGTTCCCTTGGCATTAGCGGCACTCGGAGAATCAATCACAGAGCGCAGTGGGGTTCTAAATATAGGGATAGAAGGCTCGATCATAGCGGGGGCTTTGTGCGCAGCCTTAGCAGCCTTAAAGTGGTCTTCAATTCTATTGGGAATGGTTTTTGGGGCCCTAGGGGGAGGGCTGGTGGCACTTGTTTTTGCTATTTTTGTGCTTGGGCTGAACACAGATCAAATAATTACTGGCACTGCTACGACACTGGCTGGTCTAGGCTTTACTGGAGCGCTGTACCAAGCTCGGTTTGGGATGACTGGTTCGGTCATAACTCTTCCAGTCCTCAGGTCTTTTAAGATTCCAATATTGGGAGATTTACCAATATTGGGACCGATTTTTTTCCA
>JBJKYO010000049.1:0-7786 GCA_045561015.1 Longimicrobiales bacterium
GTGACGATGGAGCCTGGTTGTAGTGAAGGGTGTTTCGTAGGGAGTTTGCGCTCGAGTAAATCACGGTAGTCACCAGTTGGAACGAAGCAGATTTCTTGTGATTCTGGTTTGTTAGCCGTTATGAGATTTAAGTTTCGGGCTTTTTGTCGGACGGTGTGTTTGTCCAGACTACCAAGGGGAAAATGGAGAAAGGGAAGCATTGCTTTAGGAAGATCCCAAAGGAAATAGGATTGATCTTTCTTTCGGTCCGTACCTCTAAATAGGCTTGAATCTTGTTCGGGACCGTGCGTTATTCGGACGTAATGTCCAGAGGCGATGGCTTCACATCCCATTTGTCTTCCTTTTTCTAACAAATCGGGAAATTTTGTATTTGAATTACATCGTACACAAGGATTGGGGGTTCTTCCTGTAGAGTATTCAGCAACGAAGTCATCGATGACATTAGCAGTAAATTCTTCTTCTACATCAAATACATAATGGGGAATTCCCAGTAATTCTGAGACATTTTGTGCGTCTGTTATGCCATCAAGCCCACAACAAGTTTTGGAAGGCCCATTATTGTCAGAATAACAGAAGGTTTTCATCGTAGCTCCAACTACTTCAAAACCTTGTTCCACGAGTAGCGCTGCGGTCAGAGATGAATCCACACCTCCAGACATTGCTACCAGTATGCGTTTCTTTTTCATTATTCAGTCTAATGTGTTTTCATATTGAGTACTATGGACTGTGTTGTTGTGATTGTTTCTTGGATTTCCTGTAAAGTGGTTGAAAGGCCTAGGCTAAATCTTACAATCGCTGTCTTTTCAAGGTTATTATAGATGGCCTTCAAAACATGGCTTTTTGAACTAATGCCGCTATTACAAGCAGATCCAGATGATACTGATATACCTTCCATATCCAAGTTAGCCAGTAGGGCGTCACTGTCCAGATCAGCAATGCCGACATTTAGAATATGTGGTGCCCTGGCTCCTTCTTTCCCGTAAACTTTCAAGTCACTTATGCCAACTGATAATCCCTTCTCTAAGGTATCTCTAAGTTGAGCAAGTCGGATGCATTCACTTTCCTGTTCATCCACTGATAGCTCTATGGCCTTGGATATTCCTACGGCTCCTGCGACATCTTGGGTTCCTGGTCGAATACCTTTTTCCTGTCCTCCACCAAACAACATTGGACTTAAATCTGTACCTTTACGTACGAACAGAATGCCAGTTCCCTTCGGTCCACAGATTTTGTGACCACTCAAAGACAATAGGTCAACCTGCATATCATTGAGATCTATGGGAATTCTCCCGCATGCCTGTACCGCATCTGTGTGCATTGGCACATTATAAGATCTGGTCATTTCAGCAATAGTTTTAATTGGAAGGCGCAGTCCAGTTTCATTATTTACTGCCATTATAGAAATGATTGTAGGTTGCAGTTTCAGGACTGTCTCTAGGTCATCTAAATCAATATTTCCATCTGCTGAGACTGGTAAAGTTATCAGCTCGCCGACTTGCTTAACTGCGTTGGCACAGGTGTCTAGAACAGCTTTGTGTTCAATAGAACAGGTAATGACTCTAGGAATGTCTGATTTTTCGAGATCAAGTTGCACCTTTCCGAGGATGGCGAGATTATTGGATTCAGTGCCTCCTCTTACGAAATAGATTTCACTGCGATCCGCTCCCAATGCGTTCGCCACTTTCTGTCGGGATTTTTCCAGGGTCGCCTTTGCCTTGCGTCCCGAGGAGTGCTGACTGGAAGGATTGCCGAAATTTTCGAAGAGGGTTCTTGTCATGACCTCGTGGACTTCCTGGCGTATTGGGGTCGATGCGGCGTGATCGAGGTATATGGTTTCCATATGTGTTATAAGCCTTTATAGCACTTCATTCGGAAGTCGTAGACTGCTCACTATATAATAAAATTATAGCAATGGTTCCCATAGGGATATGCCAGGAATGTCTGAAATTGCAGATATTCTTAAAATGAAGAAGAGAGATTAGGATCGGTGAAAGAAGACATAGCTGGTGTCTCTCTGGCCCAGAATGGTTCGCCGTATTCAGACCGTATACGAGAACCGTGGAAGGCGCAGTGTACTTTTACCTGCTCAATTAGCGGCCTGTTTCCACCTGAAAAGACCTCGCCCGCTCCTGTTTTTCCATGGAATTGAGACTCAAAGCATTCTATAGCTTTAATTTTAGTATCGATGTGTTCTGTTATATCCAGTACAAATGTTGGCCTCTGAAGTTCTTCTCTGAAAAGTAGAGAATGAATTACGGTTTCAGGTCGGTGAATTTTACCTTGTGCAGAGTATTTTTTAATACCAGCAAGGAAACAAGCGTCATATACCAATTGCGCAGCATTTCTGTGATCCGGATGTCGTGCTTCCAAAGAATGAGTGACCACAGCCTCTGGCCTTAGTTCACGAATCATTTCCACCACGATATTCTTTGCTTGGCTGTTGTTGATCAATGCAGCGTCCGGCAATCTTGCGTTTTTTCTAACTGAAAGGCCCAGTACGGCACTTGCGGCCGAAGCTTCCTTTGCCCTAATCTCTCTACTTCCAGAGGACCCTTTTTCACCACATGTTAGATCCAGGACACCCACCCTCTGTCCCTCAGAGGAAGATTTTGCTAGTGAACCACCACAAAGAAGCTCGGCATCGTCCGGATGAGCCATGATCGCCAGTACGTCTAATGGTTCTGTCATTACTGGCTATTCGAATCTGAGAGCGGTAACAGGATCCATTCGGGAAGCTCGCAGGGCAGGGGCCAGGCCGAAGATCACTCCCGTGAGAATCGCAGAACAAAGAGCTGTGATGATAGCCCAGAAAGGGATTGATGCAGGTATTGGGCTGTACATGGCTATAAGTTTGGCCAGAATTCCTCCACCGATCATTCCAGTGGCACCACCCAGGAAAGTTAAAAGTGAGGATTCCACCAGAAATTGCCATAATATTTCTTTACGGCGTGCTCCCACCGCTTTTCTTATCCCAATTTCACGGGTTCTTTCTGTTACTGAGATCATCATTATTCCGATGACTCCGATTCCACCCACTAGGAGTCCTACTGACGACAAGGCAAGCATGACCAGGAGAAAAACCCCTATGAATCTGTCTAGGTTCTCTACTAGTTCTTCGGAGCTAATGACTTTGAAATCGTCGGTTTGATTTGGTCGTAGCCGGCGTATTAAACGCATCTCACCGGTTACTTGGTCCATTGCATCCGCTTGGGCTATTGAGTCATGAGGAACTACCCAAACCGCTGCCTGACTATTGGGGGCTTTTAGTCGCTTCAATGCTGAAGAATATGGCAGCACTGCAAATCGATCTACGGCCTCTGCAAATACATTGTCGGCACCCTTAAATACACCTACGACTGTGAAAGCTTCTGTAACCCCTCTACTGGCCGGCGTAGTCAGCCTAACTCTCCTACCTATTGGATCTCTTGAACCGAAGAGTTCTTCTGCTAGAATAACCGAAATGACGATTAGAGGTTTAGACTGCCTGACCTCTTCTGGTGTAAAATTTCTTCCAGATGTAAATATGCCCTTGTTGTAGCGATCCCATCCTGAAGATGCGCCTGTTGTTGGCACGCCTCTGATCAATTGAGCATCGACGGATATATTTATTGCAAAATCAAAATTGTAGAGAGCCTCGTCGATATTAGACAATCTCGTTAGACGTTCGGCCTCTTCAGGTTGAATTCGAGGATTATTCCACCAGGCCGGCCTTTGATTACCACCACCAAATTGCACACTCGTGAAGTCAAATCTCATGACCATGAAATTGTTTGGTCCTGCGTCTTCAAAAGCCTCTACTATAGAGCTCCGGATCCCTGTCACTAATGCTGCAATTATTACTATGACTCCAACCCCTACTGAAACACCGAGAATCGTCAAGATGGAGCGTAGTTTATTAGCTTTGAGAGAAACCAGACCTATCGAAACTCCCTCTTGGAGTGCATGAATAATCTTCATTTATTCGGCCCTCAAAGCGTCTACTGGAGGAAGTTTTGCAGCTTGAGAAGCAGGGTATATCCCAGACCCCACACCCACAAGAATTCCCAAGGTAATACTCAGTACAATCCATTTCCAATCAATGGCCGCAGGAAGTGCTGAATTGCTACTTATTAAGAATGTTATACAAACTCCCAGGGTTACTCCAATCAATGCACCGAAGCCAGTCAACGTAATTGTTTCTATCAATATTTGAGATAGAATATCTGCCTGTTTTGCTCCAATAGCCTTCCTAATACCAATTTCTCTAGTCCGTTCCATCACTGATACAAGCATGATATTCATAATTACGATTCCACCTACTACCAGAGAGGTCGCTACTAATCCAGGGAGTGCGAGAAACAAGATTCGGGAAATATTATCCCAGAAACTTAATGTTTGATCTGCGGTTTGGAGGTTAAAAGTGTTTTCTTCAGATGGCCTCAGTCTTCTCTCGGTACGGAGAATTCCCTCTACTTCACTTTGCAGGGATCTCAAATCCCCTGGGTCAATTGATTGAATCACAACCCTATCGACTATTCTGGGGGGATTTTGGAAAGACTGCATTGGGGATGTCAGAGGTGCTACTACAAGATTGTCCAATGAAATTCCGAAAAGATTCCCCTGTTCCTCTAATACTCCAATCACCCTATAAGAGGCACCTTCTACTCGCACTCTTCTACCTACGGGACTGAGCCCTTGGAATAGAAGGTCTGCTGTCTCAGTTCCCAGGACGATTACTGGGGCCCCTCTTTCATGCTCTTGGGGTGTGAATAAACGTCCCTCTTGGACATTCCAAGATCTTATCTCTGGAACTTCTTCCGACACTGCGAAGATTTGGACGTTCTCTGCGTTCCTACCGTCTTCAGAAACTACTTCGCCTCCATTCGTGGTTTGATTTTCTGCACCGACTCTTCCCGGAATTGTGATGCGCTCTTCGATTACTTCCCAGTCTTCAGTTGTTATCCTCGGCCTTCTATTTCTGGCCCGTGACCCAGATCCTGCGAAAGAAGGACCTCCTGAAGAGCGCCTCAGGGTAATGGTGTTTACACCGAAAATTGCAGATCCGAAATCTTCTCTGACATATCGATCCATTCCTTCAACAATGCTCACTACAACCAGTAGGAACATTACACCGACAATTACGCCCAATAAGCTGAAAAAGCTTTTGAGTTTCTGAGACCATATTTGCCGAAAGGCCAAGCGGAATTTTTCAGAGTAGTTCATTTTAGAATATTGTTGGCCAGAGAGTTATCCACCGATTTGGAAGCGTACACGACCACCAAAGAATCCTTTTTCTTCGTCTTTATCTGATATAGGAACTACGGAGTCATTGTCTTCTAGATCTCGGATCTGCTGATAGGGACCGACTACGATAGTGTCATCCAGATTGAGTCCAGAAACCACCTCAAAATGTTCCTGGCCCGTGATTCCGATTTGAACTGGATAAAATGTCACCCTGCCATCGGAAACAATAAATACACCCTCCTGGTCAGTGTTTCTTGAGCGGAGGAGAGGACCAGAAGTGTTTTGTTGGAAATTACTGTCGTCGGATACCTCCTCAACCTCTTCCGCGGACTTTAAAGTCAGTGAAATAATTGGAATGGAAAGTGAATTATTACGCGTGGCGGTGACTATGTCAGCTGTAGCCGAAAGATCTGGGCGTATTCCAGAGGGTGGATTGTCCATGGATACAACAACTTCGAAATCTATAGTAGAAGTTTGTCCGTTAGCCGGAGGTGCTATTGCACTGTTACCGATTTCCGTCACGAGTCCACTGAATAATTGGTTTGGAAATGCGTCTAGTTCTAGAATCGTACTATCTCCCAGGGAGATATAGGGAACATCGGTTTCATCAACTTCTAGAACGACTTCGACGGCAGAAAGTTCACTTATAGTAAGCACTAAACTGCCGGGATTGTTCATGGTTCCTACTATGACAGTTTCACCTTCTTCTACATTTAATCTCGTCACTTTCCCAGAGATCGGTGCCCTGAAGATGGTTTTGCTAAGAAGTTCGTTGGCTTCGGTAAGGGAAGCTTCCGCTTGCTGAACTCCAAACTGGAAGGCTTCTAGCTGACGTGAAGCGAGTTCTACCTCTGTACGTAAGTTGTCCAGTTGTTGTCGCATCACCAACAGAGAATCACGCTGATAAATGTTCTCTAGCCGATCTAAGTCTCGAATGGATCTAGCTAAGCTAGCCTCCTGCTGGCCAACCTGGGCACTAGCTTGGTTAAGGGAGGCTTCGGCCCTGGAAACACTTGCTTGAAACTGTGTAGGATCTAATCTCAGAAGTAATTGACCCACCGCTACATCGTCGCCTTCCTCTATTAGTAATTCGGAAACCCTTGCAGATACATCAGAACTCATGTCAACAACCCTGCCAGCTCGGATATTGCCATTAGCTGTGACTGTCTCTGTTAGATCTCTGTGTGTTACGGCTTCCAAGCGGACTTCAGTGGGCTTGTCTCTACGACCTAGGAAGAGAAAAGATATTCCGATGGTGGATACAACAACTAAAGAAGTGGCAATTAGGATTTTGGTTTTTTTTGTCATGTCCCTTTTACTCTATGCGTAAGGAAGTCCCGACCACTGCTTCTAAATTAGTCAGAAAATCATGGTAAGCGAAGATAGCTTCTATCTGGGCTCGATCAGCTTCTACTTTCAAGGTTTCAGCTTCTAGTAATTCGAGGAAATCTGCTAGACCTTCGCTGAAGCGTTCTCGGGCTAATCTGAGTTGTTCATCGACTACGGTTTGGTTGCGTTCGTCAATCAGAGCAGATTGGTATGCGGTTTGAATTGTTGCCAGTGTAGTTTCTATATCTGCTCTTAAAGCCAATTCTTGTTCTTTCAAATTAAGATCAAGGTCTTCTAACTGAACGTTTGCTTCGGCTACCTGCCGATTACGGTTTAATCCTTGGAATATGGGAAGGCTAACTGTTATACCCGCGGAAGCAGGTTGCGATGTGAAATTGAAGGGGAACTGCTGGTTGTCGAGGCGGATCTGTTCAGTCATGTCATCAGTTATCGCAAAAACCGAACAATCTCGGGATGGAAGCGGGTTGCTGAGCCTAGCGTACAGGATGTTGGTTTGCAGACAACTCTGGGTGGCAGAAGCTGCTTGTGCTTCCGCACCGCCTATAGCGAAATCAACATTGGAAGCCTGTCTGGTGAATCCACTGATTCCAGCCCTCATTGATACTGTTGGGAAGTAAGTACTTTTAGCCATCTTGACAGTGTAACTCGCAGAAGATCGAGTTGCTCTCAAAGATTGAAGGTTAGGGTTTTGTTGAATCCCTAGGTCATAGAGTTCTTCTGAATTCCAATTCGGAATTGAAAGGGAGAATTGTGTGGTTGTGGTAAAGTCATTATCCAGAGCTACACCCATTTTCTGGAGTAATCGTATCCGTGCATTTGAAAGGCTGTTGTCAACCTGTAGAACACTCACCTCAGCCCTGCCTAGAGCGACCTCTGCTTGGGCCACGTCCACAGCTGTGGCGGTACCAACTTCAAATCTTGCTTGGGCGAGTTCTAAATTAAATTGAGCTCTGTCCAGCTGTTGTTCTGAGACTCGGCTTTGTTCTATTTGCCTTAGGACTTCGATGTAGCTCTGAGTCACTTCCAGGACTAGCGTTGTCTCTGCTTGAGCTACTTGAGCCCTCGTTGCTTCTCTATTTGCTTTAGCTTGTCCCGGAGCCATTAGGGCTGCTCCGCTAATATTATAGTTCAATCCCACACTGTAACTTGAGAACAAGTAGGAGGGTTGGTTAGCGAAGCCGAGTTGTCCAGCGGTCAAGCTACCGAACTGTTG
>JBJKYO010000050.1:0-7549 GCA_045561015.1 Longimicrobiales bacterium
GTCTGGTGGACTGGCGGCGGCAAATGGAAGCGCCCGACCTTGGGCTCAAAATCATGTATCGACAGGGCCCAGGGATAGAAATAACCGTCCCATCCCACGACATCGCATGGGTGATGATCGAGGATTACCTGCGACAGGGCGTCGTACTGTTTGACCAGGATCGGGAATTCACCCGTCTCGTCAACGGTTTGGAGATTCGTTGGAGGTCTTATATCGCGTTCGCTGTAGGGTGCGCCTTCGATCAATTGACCGTGCTCGTTTCGGTATCGTTTTGGAGCTCGGAAATATCCATGGGCTTCCAAGACCAGCATGGAGGCTAGCCCTGCCTCGTCTGACTTGTCGGTCTTATCAAAATTGAAGCGGTGTAGGACGCCCCTCGGGACTACGATATAGTCGCCTTCTTTGAAAACGATCTCCCCGAACTGTGTTTCTAGTTTTCCACTTCCCGTGATGATATAAACAAGCTCATCGGCCTGAGCATTCCGGTAGAATGCCTCAGTTTCTTCTGCGGGTCGCGCGAACCAGGCGGTTAGGTCTGGGTTGAAGAGCATTGGTGTGCGTCCCAGGATTGGATCTCCTGAGGCGGGTAGGTCGAACAGTTTAAAATGACGGTGCCGGATTCTAGGGTCAGGATCAGCTTCAATATTATATTCGTGAATCAGGTCCACATTTTTCACGGTCGTGGGCGGTCTCAAGTGATGTAGCAGAGAGGAGATGCCTACGAACCCCTTGTTGCCTACGAGATGCTCAGGATACAGCTCTCCCTCGGGATTTCTGAACTGCATATGACGTTTTCTTGGTAGATCGCCTCTTTTCTGGTAGTAGGGCATATTTTACACTTCCTCTCTTAGAGATTTCCTCTCAGGCTCTGCTCATGTTCAATGGCTTCAAACAGTGCCTTGAAGTTTCCTTTTCCAAAACCTCGGCTTCCCTTTCGCTGGATAAGTTCAAAAAAGACCGTGGGTCTGTCCTGGACCGGTTTAGTGAAGAGCTGAAGTAAGTACCCGTCTTCATCTCTGTCAGCTAGAATGCCTAGATCAGCAATGGCTTTTATTGTTTCGTCGATTTCACCGATTCGACCTGGGAGGTTCTGATAATAACTTTCTGGTACGTGGAGGAATTCTACTCCTCTTTCCCTGAGGCTTCGAACGGTCTCCAAAATATCGTCGGTCAAAAGAGCGAGGTGCTGCACTCCGGGACCGTTGTAGTATTCCAGGTATTCGTCGATCTGACTCTTTTTTCTTCCTTCCGCTGGTTCGTTGATGGGGAATTTAATTGAGTAAGAGTTATCGCTCATGACGATGCTCATGAGGGCAGAATATTCTGTAGAGATGTCCTTGTCGTCGAAGGAAATATAGCGCTCAAAACCCATCACGTTGGTGTACCAGTCCGCCCAGAAATCCATTTTTCCTAGTTCTACATTCCCAACGATATGATCGACCCTTTGGATTCCGCAGTCGCTACCTGGAATGACCCGCGATTGATATCCAGGTAAAAATGGACCAGAGTAATCAGCGTAGGAGATCAGGGAGTGTATAGTATCACCGTAGGTGCGAATAGCGGCCCGTCGGATACTTCCATGTTCATCTTCCACGTCGTGCGGTTCTGTCTCTCCAACTGCTCCCTGCTTGACCGCATGGTGGTAGGCTTGGTCAGCATCTTCCACGTGGAAAGCGATATCCTTGACTCCGTCGCCGTGCAGATCCAGGTGAGTGTTGATAGGGCCAGACGAGCCTAGGGGTGATGTAAAAATGAAAGTCGCTTCATTTTGAGCTATGACATGCGACGAGTAGTTGCGTTCATTAGTCTCGAGCCCGCGGTAGGCCTTCGTTGAAAATCCGAAAGCATTCCGGAAAAAGTAAGAAGCCTGCTTGGCGTTGCCGACCCAAAATTCCACGTGGTGGATTTCTTTGAGTCCGAGAGGATTCGTTGTCATTAAAAGCCTTTTTTGTTGTAATTTTCTGAGTTAGTGTCCCTCTTTACTTCAGAAGGTGTCCTGAAACTGAGTGCAACAAGTCAATCTATAAAATACGTGTCTAAACTGATAGATTCATGACATGCCTGAAAGGTAAAATGCTGTTTTTACAAAACACGCGCAGGGAGTCTGATGTGCCTTATTTGGAACTGAGATGAAACTGGATCGTTCTCATGACCCCAATCGGAGTACCTGGATTGATGGGTTAGCACAGGGTCAAAGTGACTTCCCCATACAAAATTTACCATTAGGGGTTTTTCGGGAATCGGGAACGGATGATAAAGGAACAGTAGGCGTCAGGATCTTGGATCGTGTACTGGATCTACAAGGTCTAGTGGAGCTGGATTTGTTGGACAGTCATGCTGTGGAGGTTCAGGAGGCTGCTTGTCTCTCGCGGTTGAACGACTTGTTATCTCTGTCCAAATCTGATCGAAGAGCGTTGCGACTCAGTATCAGTGATTTGCTCTCGACAGATACAGATGTCGATAAGCAAAAGATAGTAGCTTCTCGTCTGCATTCTATACAAGAAATCGAAATGGTGATGCCAGTTGAAGTAGGCGACTATACTGATTTCTATGCATCTATCGATCATGCCCAAAGGGTTGGTGCGCTATTTAGGCCCGAAAATCCGCTTCTGCCGAATTATCGGTGGGTGCCTGTCGGATATCACGGGCGCGCATCTTCTGTAGTGGTCGGAGGTACTTCTATAAACCGGCCATCGGGACAGAGGCTGGTTGGCAATACTCCCTCTTTCGATCCGAGTTTCCAGTTGGACTATGAGATGGAAGTAGGGGTATGGATCGGTCAAGGGAATGAGATGGGAGAGTCGATCCCTATGGGACAAGTGGAAGAGCATTTTGCAGGGATATCATTGCTAAATGACTGGTCAGCTCGGGACATTCAATCTTGGGAGGCGCAACCGTTGGGACCGTTTCTAGGGAAAAGCTTCGCTACATCGGTGTCGCCATGGCTTGTCACTGCTGAAGCGCTCATTCCGTTTCGCTGCCCAAGTCGCAAACGTGAGGCTGGAGAACCCAAACCACTTCCACATCTCTCGTCAGATCAAAATGGCAAATTAGGGGGAATCGATGCGGTGGTGGAAGTCTGGATCCAAAGTGCCCAAATGCGTGAGGAGTCGATGTCGCATTATAAATTATCCTCGGCTCGATTGGCAGATCTCTATTGGACTATCGGACAGATGATTGCTCATCATTCCAGTAATGGATGTCCAATGAGACCAGGGGATTTGTTGGGTACTGGTACGGTGTCAGGGAAGGAGATCAGTTCAGCGGGCTGCCTGCTGGAACTGACCGCTAGAGGGAAAAACTCTATTCAACTGCCTTCAGGTGAAACCAGGAATTTTCTAGAAGACGGTGATGAGATCGTGTTAAGAGGTTATCTGGATGGGGCAGGTGGCTATCAGCGAATTGGTCTGGGAGAATGCAAAGGGACTGTGACACCTAAATAGTTGGTCCATTACTAACTTCTCATTTCCTACTAGCCTCTTTGAGCCTTGAACCTTTGGCTCATGTCAAATATGTTTCCCATCCTAAATCATTGCGGGGTGGAGCAGTCTGGTAGCTCGTCGGGCTCATAACCCGAAGGTCGCAGGTTCAAATCCTGCCCCCGCTATTATTAGAAGGCGAGTTGTAATAAAATTGATGTTTTGGAGAAGGCGATGTTCGAGACAGACGCTAAGTGGGCTGGCAAGTGGGCTACTGTCGACACACGATCTAGTATGAACAAGGCGGTCGGCTGGAGAGCGCCTCTAGCGTAGTCAGAGAGCGCACTTTTAGCCAAATCCGCCCGAAGCCGAAAGGCCCGGGCGTATTTTTTTGGCCAGGTAGCTCAGTTGGTAGAGCACGTGACTGAAAATCACGGTGTCGGTGGTTCGATTCCGCCCCTGGCCACTAAAGAGAATTATTGAAGTAGCAGTGATGATGGTAGAGGTCCGTAGCTCAATTGGTAGAGCACCGGTCTCCAAAACCGGGGGTTGGGGGTTCGAGTCCCTCCGGGCCTGTGGTGGATGTGCAAGCTGGCCTCATCGTCTAACGGTTAGGACACCAGGTTTTCAACCTGGAGACCGGGGTTCGATTCCCCGTGAGGCTATAGAGTAGAAGTATGGATTTTTGACAGAAATGAAAGATTGTTGGAAGGGGGCTGTAGCTCAGCTGGTTAGAGTGCCGGTCTGTCACACCGGAGGTCGCGGGTTCGAGTCCCGTCAGCCCCGCTTAAAACTATTGCAAAAAACGAGGTTCGTGTCGCTGGGGCCGTAGCTCAGTTGGGAGAGCGCTTGAATGGCATTCAAGAGGTCAGGGGTTCGATTCCCCTCGGCTCCACTGTATGCGCTTTGCTCGGGTGGCGGAATTGGTAGACGCGCAGGGTTCAGGACCCTGTGAGGATTAAACCTCGTGAGGGTTCAAGTCCCTCCTCGAGCATTTGGTAAAGGTTGATTGATTTTGCCCACGTGCTGGAATTGGTAGACAGGCTGGGTTAAGGACCCAGTGTCGGCAACGGCGTACAGGTTCGAGTCCTGTCGTGGGCATTGAAAGATGTGGCTGCGCCCGTAGCTCAGTTGGATTAGAGTGCCTGACTACGGATCAGGAGGCCGGGGGTTCGAGTCCCTCCGGGCGCATTGTAAAAGAGAGTGAACACATAGATGGAATTGATGAAGTGGCCGGGCGCGTAGCTCAGTTGGTTAGAGCGCTACGTTGACATCGTAGAGGTCAGAGGTTCGAATCCTCTCGTGCCCATTTATCCACTTTTATGAGGGAATTAAGAACAGTTGGCCTGGGGCCGTAGCTCAGTTGGGAGAGCGCAGCGTTCGCATCGCTGAGGTCAGGGGTTCGATTCCCCTCGGCTCCATTTGTCGCCACCTTAGCTCAGTTGGTAGAGCACGTCACTCGTAATGACGAGGTCGTCGGTTCAATTCCGACAGGTGGCTTTTTGCCCCGTGGTGTAACTGGCAACACGTCGGATTCTGGTTCCGAAGAGTCTAGGTTCGATCCCTAGCGGGGCAATGGTGAATGTTGGAGGGATGGCCGAGTGGCTTAAGGCGACGCCCTGCTAAGGCGTTGGACGCAAGTCCGCGTGGGTTCGAATCCCACTCCCTCCGCTTTTCGTGTAGTAGATGGACGGGTGGCCGAGTGGCTTAAGGCGCATGATTGGAAATCATGTGGGTTAACACCTTCGTGGGTTCGAATCCCACCCCGTCCGCTTTTGTGTGAGACCCTGAGAGTGACTCGGAAATCAACAAGAAAGTTGAGGTTAGCCTAGGATCGGGGCGTGGCTCAGCCCGGTAGAGCGCTGCGTTCGGGACGCAGAGGTCCCCGGTTCAAATCCGGGCGCCCCGATTTTGAAAGTTGCAAGCGCTGGATCAAGGGAGCATAAAGGAGCCGTCGCATAACTGGTATTGCACCGGTCTCGAAAACCGGCGCCCGAAAGGGTGTGTGGGTTCGAATCCCACCGGCTCCGCTGATGAATCTGCAATGGCCGTCATCCTTCAAAAAAGGAAAATAACGATGCGTTTACGATCATTAGACTTTGTGAAAATGGGACTATGTAGTTCGTTTTTTATAGCGGTTGTAGCTTTCGCCAGCTGTAGTCCGGCTGCTGAAGATCCAGTGGTTTCTGCCAGCCAAGATGTAGACCAGTACGATGTGGTTATTCTCAACGGACGCATCGTTGACGGTACAGGAAATGGGTGGTTTTACGGTGACTTAGGTATCAAAGACGGGAAAATTGATATAGTGGGTCCTCACGGTGTCTTGGACGGGAAGGCTTCTGCAGAGACGATCGATGCTAGTGGGCACGTTGTTTCACCAGGGTTCATCGATATCCAAAGCCACTCTCGCTACGGTCTGTTGTATGGGGACACCAGGGTGATCAGTAAAGTGACTCAAGGGGTGACCACTGAGATTATGGGTGAAGGGACAAGTTCTGGTCCGATCAACCCTAATAGAGATCCAGGTGAAGATGAAGAATTTTTTGAGGCTTTCTCAGGAGAAAGAGGCTTCGACGCCTGGCTGCGTGCTATGGATGATCGTGGGACCTCAGTGAACCAAGGTTCATTCTTAGGGGCCACAACTGTCCGTACCTATGCGATGGGTTCGAGAATGGGAGTCGCTCCACCCGTCGCGTTGGACACGATGAAAGCGGTAGTCCGTAGAGCGATGGAGGACGGAGCTTTCGGAATTGCTTCGGCTTTGATCTACCCTCCAGGGAATTTTGCTGGCACGCAAGAGTTAATTGAGATTGCGTCTGCTATGAAGCCCTATGGGGGAGTCTATATCACACATATGCGGTCTGAGGCTGATCAGTTTCTTGAAGCCATTGATGAAGCAATCGAGATCGGTGTCGGTGCAGATGTTCCGCTTGAGATTTATCACTTGAAGGCGGGAGGACGCCGAAACTGGCACAAAGCAAGCCAGGCGATTACTAAGATCGATGAGGCCAGGGTAGCGGGCATCGATGTACAAGCAAATATGTATCCCTATACAGCGGGCGGAACAGGTTTGACCGCATGCTTCCCACCCTGGGCCTCTGCCGACGGAAAACTTTTCGACAACTTGGCCGATGAAGAGATGCGCGATCGCATTCGTTCTGAAGTAACAAACCAGACCGAAGAGTGGGAAAATATGTGCATGCTGGCTACTCCCGAAGGCGTTTTGTTACTGGGCCTAGAGAAACCAGAGAACCAGAAATATGCGGGACGCTATCTAGACGATGTTGCCAATGAATATGGGAAGCACTGGATTGAAACTGCTATGGATCTGGTGTTATCTGAGGAACAACGGATCGGAACGATTTATTTCATGATGGATGAAGACAATGTTCGCCTGCAACTCCAACAGCCTTGGATGAAATTTGGAACGGATGCAGGGGGAGTAAATCCTGCCGTGGTTGAGAATTTGGTGCATCCACGAGCTTATGGAACCTATCCCAGGATATTGGGAAGGTATGTCCGGGACGAAGGCGTGCTGTCTCTTGAGGAAGCCGTTCGTAAGATGTCATCCGCTGTAGCTACAAGACTTTCTATCACAGATCGGGGATTGCTTGCAGAGGGTTTTTATGCAGATGTGGTCATCTTTGATCCCGCTACAGTAATTGACAGGGCTACCTACGAAGAACCTCATCAGTTGTCGGTGGGGATTCGAGATGTGCTGGTTAATGGCGTAGCGGTTGTTCGAGACGGAAGCCATACTGGAGAGAAGCCCGGAATGATTGTAAGAGGGCCAGGTTATATTCAGTGAACTGATTAACAAATCAGTCTTCTCGGAGTAATTTCCAAAGGCCGTATGTCAGTAAGGGAATAAGGAAAACAACTAGGAAGATCCAGGTCATTGTTCCGTAGCCTTTGGCAATGAGGTCCCGAAGTCCGAATTGAGCCATCAATGTTGCTACAACAAGAAGAACGGTTGCGATTAAAGGCCTAGCGTATATAGGGAATTCTCTGCCCATCTCCTTAAAAGTTTCTGCGAATCTTTCGTTTACCCCGTGGATCATTCCAGTGCCAGTCTCGATCAGGGTTCCGAAAAGGACTAGCTGGAATAGAATCTGGAAATTCCTCGATCC
>JBJKYO010000051.1:0-7503 GCA_045561015.1 Longimicrobiales bacterium
TGGATGATCATTGGTCTGCTGTCATGCACTTTTACAATTACTCTTTGGTCTTTTAATCCCTCTCCACATACGGGCGGAGATAATGCTGGGTACCTTTCACTCGCACATTCAATTGTGTCGGGGTCTGGTTATTTGGAATTGTGGGATCCTGATACGCCAGTCCATACGAAGTATCCACCCGTCTATCCGCTTGTGCTTGCTCTTGCTATGCTTTTGGGCGTGAAATCATGGTTTGCCTTCAAGACGCTCTCAATTGTTCTGACTGCTGTTTCCGTGGCCATTCTGTTTGATTGGATTCGTTCACGCCATACAGTGGGGTTAGCGGTTGCCGTATGTAGCATAGTTATTTTTTCTCCAGCGATATTATGGTCTAGCAATTGGATCCTTTCTGAACCCCTATTTCTAGTTCTAACGGTTTGTTGTTTTTGGGCTTTTGAACAATGGGAAGAGAAAGGCGGAAGCTGGTCTTGGTTATTGCTCGGATGTTTGACAGCTATTTTAGCAGTGTTCACCAGGACTGCTGGATTACCTGTAGTTTTAGCAGTTTTGATTAGGCTTACGTTGAGCAAAGAGTGGAAAGCATTAGCTGTATTTTTCCCTGCGATTGCCCTGCCGAGTTTGGCTTGGCTATCAATTGCTCAAGGAGTGAATGCTGGCCAATATGTCTCCGAGTTTTTCTTAATTGATCCCTATCGACCGGAGCTTGGGGAGATAGGTGTGTTCGACTTTTTTCTGAGACTTAAAGAAAATGCATCGAAGTACATCTTACTATATTTTCCTCAAGGGATGTCTGCTTGGAATGAGGGACCTTCCAGATATCTAGGTATTGCAGTCTTCTTTGCTGCTACAGTGGGTTGGCTTAAGCAACTTAGGAGATCTATCGGGGTTAGTGAGTTGTTCCTCCCTGCTTATTTTCTGCTGATACTTTCTTGGCCAGTGGTTTGGTCTGGTGATCGTTTCGCACTCCCACTTTACCCATTGCTATTAATGTATGCTGGAGAAGGATTGATCGGAATCGTGGAGTCGAGGCCTCGTTCACTTAGGGTAATGACCTATTTTTCCGTAGTCTTGTTGTTCTTAGTGACTTCGGTGAGTACCTGGTATGAGTCGACAAAGGATGCGAAGACCTGCAGGAGGGCGATATCAGAGGCAGGAGTTTTTGCTTGTAATGGATCAGGATTGCAGGAGTTTGTTTCAGTAGCGGGTTGGTTGGGGAAGAATCTACCAGATGGATCAGTTGTTTTCACCAGGAAACCGAGGATGTTTTACATCCTTTCTGGTATACGAAGTAGAACTTATCCCTTTACTCAAGATTCCAAACGGTTTCTGGAGGAAGCTGAACAAAATGGAATTAGTTACGTTGTTTGGGATCGAATAGACCAATTGGGTGAGGCTTATGTCGGATCAGTCGTGCGCGCTAGCCCTGAAGGGTTTTGTAGCATTGGGTTTGTAGGGAATCCTCCGGAGTATACAGCCATCCTGGGGATTCGCGATAATAAAAGGCTGATTCAAAACAAGTCGGAAGCATCGAACGGGTCAGAAATATTGGAACCTTGTCCCTCCAGTTTTTTGAAAGATGGTCCGATTCAAGAGGTCGATCCATATAGTGCAAATGTTCCAATCTTGATGAGTCCCTGAGAACAAGTTCTGAGGTGAATGGTGAAAATTATTGGTAGGACTACGACCTTAGCGGTCATTTGCATTTTGATGACGGAGTTCACCCTGGTGAATGCCCAGGTTCCTCCAAATGAGACTTGGCGCAACCTGCAAACTGATCACTTCAGTGTAACCTTCCCTTATGAACTAGAGCCTCTGGCAAGAAATGCTGCCGCCAAAGCTGAAGGTGCTTTTGAATTGCTGACCACGAGATTTGTTGGATATACAGGTGGACGCATAGAATTGCTTATCACTGACCATACAGACTCCAGTAATGGGTATGCCACCACTATACCATATAACACAATAGTTGTTTACGTACGACCTCCTATGGAGGGGAATCTTTCTCACTTTGACGATTGGATGGAGCTTTTAATAACCCATGAGCTCGCTCACATTTTGCAGTTTGACTCTACTAGGTCGCTTGGGAGCTTGATAAGGAGGGTTTTTGGAACTGCGTGGCCAGGGTGGCCGGCATTTCCTGGGTTGAGCAGTCCAACTTGGGTTAAAGAGGGATTAGCCACTTACTATGAATCTGTCAAAGGGTCGGGTAGACTCAATGGGACTTTCTTTGAGAGTGTTCTTCGAACTGAAATATTGGAAAATGGCTTTCCGAATTTAGACCAATTGTCGGGAGCTTCTCCTAACTGGCCCGCAGGTGCTCGTAGCTACATATATGGTGCGTCTTTCATGAAGTATCTTCAAGAGCAGCACGGAGAAGAAAAACTTGGTGAGTTTGTACGAGAAATGTCCGGCCAGTGGTTGCCAGTGCAATTGCTTCATAATTCTGTGGCAAAAAGAGTCTTCGGCATTAGCTTTTCCCAGGCTTGGTCTGAGTGGCGAGAAGGATTGTCTTCCAGCTACCAACATCTAGCAGATTCTCTGACAAGCATGGCTCCACTGACAAATAGTCAATTCATCACATCCGAGGGGTATTTCACGATCAATCCGAGGATCTCTCCAGACGGTGAGATCTTGGCGTTCGTTAGATCTGACGGCAAATCAGACGTACAGCTAAGGATTTCTGACCTCGAAGGTAAAAGTCAACGAAAGCTACTGCGTCTCAGCGATTTGTCAGATATAGCATGGTTCCCGGACGGGACATTGGTGGCGTCTCGGATGGAATTTCAAGATACATATCGACTGCGTTCTGGACTGATCCGAGTAGATACGGATGGAAGGGAGTCGTGGATCAGCAAAGGTTCTAGGCTTCACCAACCCACCGTATCTCCGGACGGAAAAAACATCATTGCTGTGCAGGATGGTGAAGGGACAAACCGACTTGTACGTGTTGATGTTGAGTCTGGCACTATTGAGCCATTGACCTCTTTCAACCCTATAGAACACTGGGCTTTTCCTGCTTGGTCTCCAAATGGCAGGTGGTTGGCTGTGAGTCGATGGCAACCTGGTGGGTTTTATGACCTAGTTATAATGGACAGCACGGGGACAGTGGTTCATGAAGTGACTAAGGACAGGGCTGTTGATAGATCTCCCAGCTGGTCTCCCGATGGACGCTGGATCATTTGGTCCTCAGATCGTAGTGGCATTTCTAATATTTATGCGGCTGGAGTAGACCCAAACTCTGGGAGAACATACGACATAAAGCAAATCACCAGCACTTTAGGTGGCTTTGAGTATCCATCCATCAGTTCCAACGGCAAGTGGATATACTTGTCTAGTTACCACAGTGAAGGCTGGAAAATCGCTCGCATTTCTTTCGATATGAATTCTTGGTTTGAACCGCTTCCCAGGGCGATTCGATTCACTGGGGAAGTACCAGTCCAAAGTGAAACTAACAGTGTGGATGTAGAGACTGTTCCCTATAGGACAGTGCAGACATTACGTCCTCGATATTGGTATCCAGTTTATAAGTCAGCAGAGAATCGAAGTGCGCCCACTGGAGATGACTTGCCAGTTCGTATTCTGGGTCCTGGTTTTGGTATCTCTACTGGCGGGAGTGACTTGGTGGGCAGACATGCTTACGGATTAGGGGCTAGTCTAAGGAATACAGGCCAAACTGACTTAGCTGCTACTTACAGGTATTCTGGATTTGCCAACCCGCTTTTTACTTTGGGCGTTAATCAAAACCATAGAAGTTATGGATTCTTACAAAATGATCAGAAGGGTAACGCGGACAGGAGTTTACGTCCTTTGCTGGAGAGAGAAAGACGCTTAGATATCTCAAGCACATTTTCAAGGAGGCATACTCGGAATCGAAGCGCAGCCACGGTGTCAGCCAGCTATGTATCGGACGCACTACAATTGACTGAAGATGGCCTGGGCAACATTCGAAATGTCGCTGAGTACCGTATGCTGGAACTAGGTGCGTTGTTGCAGTACAGTAGCGCACGATCTTTTGCGTTTTCGATGGGTGCAGAGTCAGGATTTAGTTCATTGTTAAGGGTCAGGAGTGGTAGACATTTGTCGACTGTCAATACTTTGACAGGTACCAGTGGAGCAGATAGAAGTTTCGATGATTTGTTTGTGCGCTTCAGAGTGGCTAGAAGTATACCTGGTCCTGGCTTCTCGAATCACGTGGTTTCGTTAAAGCTGTCCTTTGGGGCTGCACAAGGTCCAGGGGCTGATAGTCAGCATTTTGCAGTTGGAGGTACGTCTGGGAGCGAACTGATGTTGGGTAATGTCGAGATTGTGCCTGGGAGAAGGTTCCTTTATCCGATCAGAGGATATTTCGAAGGTGTACGGGCAGGGAAATATGCATGGTCTAGTTCAGTAGAGTATAGAGTTCCGTTGCAAAATATCGACAAGGGCGTTGGGCTTCTGCCATCTCATTTAGATCGCGTTAGCGGGTCAGTCTTTCTAGATGGCGGGAATGCTTGGGGTTTAGGGTTAGATGAGGCCGGCATTGGTAGGCAGAAAACCCTACTAGCCTCTGGTGTGGAAATACAGTCTTACGTCAGTTTATTCTTTACAAACCCGCTATTCCTGAGAGCTGGATATGCTGTCCAGCTCGATCAACAGAATGCAAGGTCTTTTTACCTTAGGCTGGGAACGAATTTCTAATGGTTAGCTATAGAGCAGAGCCTATTTTTGCTTAGTATTTTTGCTACCCAACAAGTCAAGGATTGAGGCCTTAAGAAAGAGTATTGGTTACACAGACAACTTTTTTGCAACAAACGGCTAAAGTCTACTTGACCACCAAATATTGGAGAGATAGGTTGGATAACCGCAATATACAGTATGTATCGGGCGGGTCTTTGTTATTCGAATGAATGAGGTTTTTGAGGGGGAATCCCCTTTTGGCTGATTGGAATCGAAAGCTTATTTACATTTTTATACATGGAGTTTCGGTGGCATGAAAAAGAAAACCTCTGGAGGAGAAAACCTGGGTTTTGATGGGGTTGTTCCTGTTGATATTCCTAAAGCCAATCTAACTGAAAACGCCCGTATTGTTCTAGGAAAGCGGTACCTCAAGAAAGATGAACAAGGTATACCTACTGAGGATCCAGAGACTATGTTTTGGCGTGTGTCTAAAGTGGTTGCAGACGCCGACAGTAAGTATGGCGCCTCCGAAGAAACAGTGGAGAAGCTGGCTCGATATTTCTATGACCTGATGACCAACGGTAAGTTTGAACCTAACTCTCCGACTCTCATGAATGCTGGCCGTCCTTTGGGGCAGCTATCTGCGTGCTTTGTTTTGCCAGTGGATGATGCCCTCTCAAATGGACAGAGCGGTATCTACGATACACTGAGAGCCATGGCGCTTGTGCATCAAAGTGGGGGTGGAACAGGTTTTTCTTTTTCAAAACTTAGATCCACTGGCTCCCAGGTTAAATCAACTATGGGCGTAGCTTCGGGCCCTGTCTCTTTTATGACCCTCTATGACGCGAGTACGGAAGTGGTGAAACAGGGGGGAACCAGAAGAGGAGCAAATATGGGGATCTTGAGAGTGGATCATCCCGACATTCGACATTTTATTACTTGTAAGGATGATACCTCTAAGGTAACCAACTTCAATATCTCAGTTGCCCTCACAGATCAGTTTATGGAGGCAGTGAAATCAGGCGGAAGTTACGATTTAATAGAGCCTAAGACTGGTGAATCTGTAGGCGAAGAAGATGCTAAGGAGATATTCGATCTGATTGTTCATGGAGCTTGGAAAACGGGGGAGCCAGGAACATTTTTTATCGATAGAGCCAACGCTTTTAATCCAGTGCCGAAGCTAGGTTCCTACGAAGCTACAAATCCATGTGGTGAACAACCATTACTTCCCTATGACGTGTGTAATTTAGGAAGTGTCAATCTGGCTAAATTCATAAAGGACGGCTATATCCCGGACGGAGATCCAGCTGAGGGTGTCGACTGGGACGAGCTTGGTAAAGCCGTAGGGATGTCCATCCATTTTCTTGACAATGTAATCGATGTTAACCGTTACCCTCTTCCAGAAATAACAGAGCTGTCTCAGTCTATTCGCCGGGTTGGGCTGGGTGTAATGGGTTGGGCAGATATGTTGATTGCCCTTGGGATTCCATATGACAGTGAAGAGGGTGTCGAGATGGGTCGTAAGGTTATGGAATTTTTTAACGAAGCGTCTAGGAAGGCTTCGGAGAAATTGGCCAAAGATAGGGGTGTCTTTCCAGCCTGGGAGGAATCCATTTGGGGAAGTGACTCAAAATGTGCAACGGATGCTGAAGGAAATAGAATTCGACCAAAGAGAAAACTACGTAACTGCAACCTTACCACAGTAGCTCCAACAGGTACAATTTCCATTTTCGCTGGTTGTTCTGGAGGCATAGAGCCGATCTTTGCGGTAGCTTTCATGAGGAACCAAGCTGGAAGTATGATGCCCGATGTCAATCCAGATTTCGTAGCTAGGGCAAAACAGGAAGGATGGTATTCCGAAGAGCTAATGGTTAGGATTGCCGAAGAGGGTCACATACATTTCCCTGAAGTTCCACAACAAGTTCAGGCTGTTTTCAAGACCTCTCATGACATCACCCCAGAATGGCATGTTCGCATGCAGGCTGCTTTTCAACAGCACACTGACTCTGCTATATCAAAAACTACTAACTTCCCGCACGAAGCAACCGAGCAAGATGTCAGAGATATATATGAACTTGCTTACGAGCTGGATTGTAAGGGAGTAACGGTTTACAGGGATGGATCCAGGTCGGGCCAGGTTCTTTCAACAGGAAAGACAGAAAAAGCGGGAGAAGATTCGGAGGAAGAAAGTGAAGAAGTAAGACGGTTAGAACAATTACTGGCTGACACGAGAGAGACAGCTCATAATTTGAAAGTTGAGTTGGATACTGTCTATCTCGAGCAGCAGGATGAAGATATGACAGCTGCGGCTAGCCGTGCTAAGAGGAAGAGACCAGACATGCTTCGTGGTCGTACTATGAAGATGAGTTCCCCTCTCGGTGACCTATACGTAACGATTAATGAGGATATTAGTGGACATGCTTTCGAAGTATTTTGTACCCTTGGAAAGGCTGGAGGGGCTGCTACAGCCGACGCTGAAGCTATCGGAAGATTGATTTCGTTAGGACTCAGGTCAGGAATACCTATTCCTGCAGTTAGGGATCAGTTGAGAGGAATTTCTTCGGATCGTGCAGTGGGCCTAGGCCCAGGCAAGGTATTATCCCTTCCAGACGCAATAGGACAGGCTCTCGAGAGCTATATGTCAGAAAAGCATGGTGTCCAAGAGACACTTCCTTTGACTGCGACTGTCGGGACAGATGGTAGTCAAGTTTCTTCAGTCGGCGATTCGGATCAAGAGACTGCTTTTTTAGGGAGTTGTCCAGATTGTGGCGCAGGACAACTTTCCTATGAGGAAGGTTGTGTCAAATGTCATATTTGTGGTTATAGTGAGTGTGGCTAACTAAGTAG
>JBJKYO010000052.1:0-7452 GCA_045561015.1 Longimicrobiales bacterium
GGCCTGTAACTGGTTCTTATGGATCACTCAGCAGACTCCTATTCTTTCCGAACATTCAGATTATCGATTAGCGGAAGGGGATCAGAATTTATCATATTAGTATTCCTAAGCTACACATTGCACGGAAAGTGCCTTATGATCAATACTAGCATCCTTTAGGTTTCAGAAAATCTATAGGTAATCCTACTAGCTCAGGGGGCTAAACGTATGTTTGAAGGTCTCTGGTGTACACAAATAAATTCTTTCGAAGAGGGTTTTTGTGAATTTTGATGTCCCATTGGTTGCAAATGAAGATGAGAAATAAATGATGGATTTTCAGGTTTTGGTTCGAGGTTCAGGCTCCATGGGTTCTCGCTACTTGCAATTGTTCCAGGATGAATTGGGCATTTCTCCTATAGTCTTTCCTAAAAGGAAAGAGAGGTTGGCAGAGCTAACTGGTCGGGGATTCCAAGTGATTGAAGATCTGGCAGAGCTTGATCGATCCAGTCCTGTTTATTCTATAGTCGCAACCGATACTTCAGAGCATTTGGAAGATGTGAAAGCCCTGAGTCCATACGGAAGGGTTTTAGTTGAAAAACCCTTAACATCTTCCATGAGGGAATTGAAAAATTTTAGGAAAGATACAGACTTGAAGACGTCATCTCTTTCGGTTGCATTCTGTTGGCGTTTTTCCTTAGCAGCAGAGTTTGTTAGAAAGAAGGTAGAATGTCTTGGACAGATTCACCAAGTACGCATTGAGTGTAGTTCATTTCTGCCAGAATGGCGTCCTGGAACGGCATATAGGCGATCTTATTCTGCCAAAGCTGGCCAAGGGGGTGTTCTGAGGGACCTTGCGCATGAGATTGACTATGCGACTTGGATTTTCGGTTATCCTGAAGAAGTTCTGGGTGTCTTGTCTAACAGTGGATATTTGGGAATTGAGGCTGAAGAAAGTGCTGATCTCCTCTGGATTACTCCTGATGGGGTTACAGTGTCTTTGAGGCTAGATTACCTAAGTAAGCATCCTGTCAGGTTCTTGAAAGCTTCTGGGGAACGAGGAGATGTGACTTGGAACCTACTGGAGTCAACGGTATTAGTTCAGATGGAGGATGGGTCTGAACAGAAACACAAATTCAAGGACGACAGAAATTTGATGTTGCTCCGTCAAATTAATGCATTTTTGGGTTTACCCGATGCCACAGGCACACTGGCCAGCTTTGAAGAAGGAGCCAAGGTAGTAGCTCTCTCCGACGCTGCTAGGATATCTTCTTCTTCTAAGGCTTGGCAGTCAGCGTCATATTTGTAAGAAGAAACATTGTAATAATCGTGAGACAGCTAGAATTCAATTGATTATCAAAGGTGAAAATTTTGGGTAACAGGAAGCGAATCGCAGTTTTGACCACTGGTCGACAGGACTATGGAGTATTGAGAAGTACGGTCCATAGTATGCACAATGATCCTGAGCTTGATATGAGACTGTGGGTTGGCGGAATGCATTTGAAAGAGAGATTTGGGACAAGCAGAGACCTTATTCATTCTGAAGGGATTCCTATCGCCCAGGAACTAGATTTTCTTGGAGAACCCCCTAATCCAATTGAGGACTCGAGCCGTGCTATGACCATGGTAGGGAATGTTCTGGTGTCCGAATCCCCGGATGCACTTTTGTTGGTGGGTGATCGATCGGAGACCTTAGCAGCAGGGATGGCAGCTACACTTGCTACTGTTCCGATAATCCATTTGCACGGAGGAGAGGAGACAGAGGGTGCGATTGATAATGCTATGAGGCACGCTCTCACGAAGTTGAGCCATCTCCATTTGGTGAGCCATCCTTCTTACGGAAAAAGAGTTGAACAGATGGGAGAAGACCCTGAAAATGTTTTGGTGGTCGGAGCTCCTGGATTAGACAACAGATTTCGAGATGACCTTCCGTCTGTCAATGAGTTAGAGGATTTCTTGGGTTTGAGGTTAGATGACCCTGTGGTTTTAGTGACCTTACATCCCACTACATTGGGGTTAAAAGACCCTGTCTCCGAAGTAATGGCTGTGTCTGATGCAATGGATAAAGTTGAGGCCACTTATGTTGTGACTCTTCCCAACTCTGATGCTGGAGGTGCTGCTATCAGAGATTACTGGATTAATTGGTCCAAAGATCGAGAAAACGTTTCCCTGAAAGAGGTTCTTGGTGCTCGGCGTTACTGGTCATTGCTGAATTATACCAAGGTAATGTTGGGCAACTCATCCAGTGGAATGCTAGAAGGTCCGTCAGCTGGTGCTAATGTGATCAATGTTGGTGATAGACAGTTCGGAAGGCTTCGTAATTCACGTATCAGAGACGTGGGAGTCAATTCTGCAGAGATAACTAGGTTATTGGAAGAAGCCATTCAAAAAGATTGGCTTCTAGAGGGTGAGATGAGAGATTGGGATTTTGATGAGAGATTGGTGTCACAGAGGATTATTGAAGCCATAGGAAAGTGGAATATTGATGCGACTCTTCGAAAGAAGTTCCATTCTATCTAGATTTTCTTGGAAGACATCATTGGAGATTTAGTTTTCAGGGTTAGTGGTGTTTCATTGAGAGGACTTGGTTAAAGGCAGATAAATAGGAAGAAAATGGATGGAGTGGACATGAAGCAACCTATGTGCGTTGGGCTCGAAGGAACGCTTTTCGATTGTTTGAAGACAATAAACGAAGGTGGTCAAGGGGTGGCGTTCATTTTGGATAGTGATAGGAGGGTGGTTGGTTGTGTGACCGACGGAGACATACGCAGAGCTCTCATTGACAGTGCAGATCTGGAGTCCACAGTGATTCCTAAAATTATGAAATCAAATTTCATATCAGTTGGCCCACAAGCCGATAAGAATGAAGTTCTAAACCTGATGCGATTACACAGCATCCAAGTAATTCCAGTGATTGACGAAAACGGTGAAATGGCTGGAAGTTTTCAGTGGAATGAAATGATCGGATCGGAAAAAAAAGAGAATTGGGCAGTGATCATGGCAGGTGGGAAAGGGTCTCGGCTAGGTTCCATTACGGCAACGACACCTAAACCGATGCTCACTGTTGGGGGGACTCCGATTCTTGAACGTTTGGTAACCCATTTGGCAAGCTATGGTATAGGTAAGATTTTCCTTGCTGTGAATCATTTATCCGAAGTCATTGAGACACATTTCGGTGATGGCGATGGGTTCGGATGTGACATCCACTATTTACGTGAAAACAAGCCACTGGGTACTGGTGGAGCGCTTTCCTTATTGCCAGAAATCCCGGAGCATGATGTGGTGGTCATGAATGGGGATCTAGTAACACAGATTGACATTGCTGACTTCCTAGAGTTTCACGTTGCTAAGAAATGTGACCTAACTATGGCAGTCCGAGACCATTTCACTGAAGTCTCCTATGGAGTTGTGGATGTGCGGGGAGACTTGGTAGAGGGTCTGTCAGAAAAACCTCAAATCAAACAGGTGATTAATTGTGGCATGTATGTCTTATCTCCCGAAGTGTTGCAACTGGTGCCTAAAGGAGAGGGTACTCCTATTACCTGGCTAGTGGAACAGTGTCTAGAAAGAGATCGGGTGGTGGGAGCTTATCCTACGGAAGGAAAATGGATAGACATTGGAAATCCTAGTCAACTTCGTGAAGCCAGGAACCAGGATATTGACTAGATCTCTGATTCTGGACTCACTTATAAGTGGCGTGACATCATGAATTTCATTCCTTTGAGCATTCCAAATGTCGGTCGTGCTGAGTGGGAATTGGTCCGTGAATGCTTGGAATCTGGATGGGTGTCATCGGTAGGGGGGTTTGTAAGTGACTTCGAAGAAAAATTTGCCAAGGAAGTGGACGCAAATAGTGCCGTAGCTACTTCTAGCGGTACAGCAGCTCTTCACATTGCTTTGAAGATGGCTGGAGTGGAATATGACGATGAGGTGATTCTGCCGAGTCTGACCTTTATTGCACCAGCCAATGCGGTCCGGTATCTAGGAGGTTGGCCAACTTTTGTGGATGTAGATGAACGGACTATGCAGATGGATTCAGATAAAGTGGCCACTTTTCTAAAAAATGACTGCATTAGAGTAAAAGGGGTCCTAACAAATAAGCATACACGCCGAAGAGTGGTTGGTGTTTTACCAGTCCACATTCTAGGACATCCTGTCGATTTGGACCCGATTCTTTGTCTTGCAGAGGAATACGGACTTTTTGTAATCCAAGATGCAACCGAATCGTTGGGATCGAGTTATAAGAAAAGGAAAATAGGGAGCCAAGGAGTTTCCTGTTTCAGTTTTAATGGGAATAAACTCATCACTACTGGCGGTGGTGGCATGATAACTTTCCAGAACAAAGAAATGGCAGATCGGGCTCGCTATCTCACCACTCAGGCCAAGGATGATGCTGTCGAATTTATCCACCATGAGGTCGGCTTTAACTATCGATTAACGAATATTCAAGCAGCTATGGGAGTGGCTCAGTTGGATAGAGTTCAAGAATTCATCTCCAGGAAGAAAGCCATACACCAGTGTTATGTTCACGAGCTTGCCAATCTAAGTGACTGTTCGATCATCGATCAGTCATCTTGGGCGGAGTCTGGATTTTGGTTGAATACTATGCGAATAACTGGAAAGGACAAAGATCGTAAATTGGTCCATGAACTATTAAAAGCGGCGTCTATAGAAACAAGACCACTTTGGCAGCCATTGCACTTGAGTGTCGCTCACGAAGGCAGTTGGTTTAATGACTGTACGGTCTCCGAGAGCCTTTACAGGCAATGTCTTAATTTGCCAAGTTCTACGGGTTTGTGTGACGATGATTTAAAGAGAGTTGTTTCAGTCCTCAAAGACATTTTTTGTTGAAAGGTGTGACTTGTGAAAGATATTAGATCTCCGATGATTGTGGTTACTCTTGGACCTACTTCGATGGATGAGACTGTTCTTCGGAAGCTCTCCCAAAGGAAGATTTCTTTTGTGAGGATAAATCTTAGCCATACTCCGATCGAGTCACTTGAAAGCACTGTTTCATTTATTCGCTCCCACTGTAGCATACCACTAATGTTGGACACGGAGGGATCGCAGGTCAGGACTGGGGTCCTGACAGAACCCAAAAGCGTTACTGAGAACCAAGAAGTAGTTCTCTCTACTCAAGAGTTTGTTGAATCTGGCGGAGTTCCTCTACGGCCAAATAATGTTCTCGGAGTATTAACAGAGGGTGATCTGGTCTCTCTCGATTTCGATTCCGTGTTGTTAAGAGTCGACTCAGTTTCAGGGAAAGATGGGGAAAAGAAAGTGCGGTCCACTGTTTTGAGTGGCGGCACGATTCAAAGCAATAAAGCGGTTACTGTTTTCGACCAGAATTTTCAAATGCCTTCGTTGTCTCACAAGGATGTGAAAGCTCTTGAGATAGCCCAGGAAATTGGTATAAAGAATTTCTGTCTCTCATTTGTAGATAGCCCAGAAGATGTCAGGGAGTTTAGAAAGTACCATCCAGATGCTTTTGTGCTTTCCAAGATAGAGACTAGCATGGCGATAGAGAACTTAGAAGAAATAATCGAAATTTCAGATGGTGTCTTGATTGATCGAGGTGACCTTAGCAGGCAAGTGCCCCTGGAAAGAATTCCATTTGCACAGAAATATGTCATCAATAAGGCGAATCAGGCTTCGAAGCCAGTTTTGGTAGCGACGAACTTTCTAGATACTATGATGGAAAGTAGGTCTGCGAGCAGAGCTGAAACGAACGACATTGTCAACACTTTGCTTGATGGTGCAACCGGCCTGGTGTTGGCTGCAGAAACTGCTATCGGTCAGTATCCAGTCGAAACCGTATCATTCTTAGTAGGTATGTGTGATGAAGTGGTGCGCTTCAAGAGATCTGGTGAAAACTCTGAGTTGGCCAAGGGAGATGTGCTCCCTAAAGCATACGATACAAACTATATAACAAGCCCAGCTTTAGGTTGTGGATTGATAGCTCCCCACGGAGGATTTCTGGTTGATCAGCGATGGAAGGGAGACATTCCAGAAGGTCTTCCCAGTTTGGAATTGTCAGCGAACGAGGCCATGGATGTAGAACAGATAGCTTTGGGTGGTTACAGCCCATTACGGGGATTCATGGGTAAGGGTGATTTGGATTCAGTTCTGAGGACCTATAAGCTTGAAAATGGTCATACATGGCCTTTACCTATTCTACTGCGACGGTCTGGGCAGAATGTGCCGACGGGCAGGGTGGTGCTTACCTTCGATCATAAACCATTTGGCATAATGGAAATAGAAGATACCTACGATACTGATTGGCAGATGGCAGGGGAACTTCTTTTTGGGACTCGATCCAGTGATCATCCGGGATTAAGAACTTTTCTGGGCTCGGGTGAGACCGCTTTGTCAGGACCAGTCTGGTTAACTGATAGGATTGCTAGAGAGGGTAAGAGATATGAACTCAAAGCCGCAGAAACCCGACAAGTATTTGCTGCGAGGGGATGGTCTAGGATCGTGGGTTTTCACACACGCAACGCACCACATCGGGCTCATGAGCATGTGATGACTAGGGCAATTGAATTGACAGGTTCGGATGGCGTGTTAATTCATCCAGCTGTTGGAACAAAGAAGTCAGGAGATTTTTCCAGTGCAGCAATCATAGAGGGTTATAGAGGATTGTTGAAAGTTTCAGAAATAACTTCGAAGGCTTTGTTTTCGACCTTCTCTACTTACTCGAGGTATGCAGGACCTAGAGAGGCATTATTTACTGCCTTATGCAGACAGAATTATGGATGCACTCACTTCATAGTGGGAAGAGACCACACAGGAGTGGGAAATTTTTATTCTGCAAATGGGGCTAGAGAACTTTTTGAAAAGAATCCCCAGGTAGAGATCCAACCAGTATTTTTCGAGGAAGTCAAATACAGTAAATCCAAAAAATCCTATGGGTATGATGTAGTTGACGGTGACGCTTTGGAAATAAGTGGAACAGAGGTTAGAGAAATCGTCCACAATGGCGAACGTCCTCCCGAATGGTATATGCGACCAGAAGTTGCAGATCCAATTCTGTTACTTGGAGAAAAGGCTTTTGTCGGTGATGGGTAATGTGATATGGTTTACTGGTCTGTCTGGATCAGGGAAGACTACTTTAGCCGAAAGCCTTCTCAGTAAATTAAAGAATGAAAATTTGAACGTAACTTTGATTGACGGTGATAGAGTTCGAGATTCCCGAAAGAAGAAGCTGGGTTTTTCTCGGAGTGACATTGAGCAAAATGGTTTTGATGTGCTAGAACTATGTGAGAAAGAACGACTCGCTCACGAGTATGTCCTGGTTGCAGTGATAACACCCTTTGAAACAGTCAGAAGGGAAGCACGAAAACGGTTAGGACCAAATTACTTTGAAGTATTTGTGTCGACTCCTTTGGATATATGTAAGAGTCGGGATACTAAGGGACTTTATCGAAAAGCTGAACTTGGTGAGATAGAGAACCTAATTGGGGTATCGGCTACAGT
>JBJKYO010000053.1:0-7413 GCA_045561015.1 Longimicrobiales bacterium
TGGAGCCATACCGTGATTACCTCACGATTATCAGTAACACCGATGTTGAACCGGCTGAAGCGACGACACCGCCCGAGATCGGAGGTGACCATTTTCGCTCCAGTGCTGTCTTCCTTACGCAGGCTCATCCTAAGCAGACAGAAAGTTCAGACGTTTTTGTAGGAACATCCTTAGATCAGTTATATGCTCAGAGGTTTGGTCAGGACACTCCGATTCCATCCATGCAGCTTTGTATCGAGAATGTAGATCAGGCAGGTGGGTGTGCTTATGGGTATGCGTGTGTCTACACGGATACGATCAGCTGGTCATCTCCGACGGAACCACTACCGATGATCCGTGATCCGAGAGTGGCTTTTGATCAACTGTTCGGGGCTGGTGGAAGCGCTGAACAAAGAGCTGCAAGGCGTCGGAGTAGTGCAAGTATTCTAGACTGGATCGTTGGAGATATTGGTAGATTGAAGACTGGACTGAGACCGAGTGATCGTCTGAGAATAGACCGTTATCTTGAAAATATCCGTGAAATTGAGCGGCGGATTCAAGGAATTGAAGCCAGAAATAGCAGCGGCGAAATCAGGGAGCTTCCAGAGGCGCCAGCAGGGGTTCCCGATTCGTTTGATGAACACGTAAAACTAATGATGGATCTGCAGGTGTTGGCCTTTGAGGCAGATATGACTCGTGTATTCTCCTTTAAGATGGGAAGAGACGCATCCAGTCGAGTATATCCTGAAAGTGGATCAGACAGACCATTCCATCCCGCGTCTCACCACGGTGGTAGCCCAGAGGGAGTTCTGGAGTTCGCTAAGATCAATAACTACCATGTGGGAATGCTCCCCTACTTGCTGGACAAGTTGGGTGAGATCGACGAGGGTGGGGACACCCTACTTGATAAGACCATGATTATTTATGGGTCTCCGATGGGAGATTCTAATCTACATAACCACAAACGCTGTCCTCTATTCGTTGTTGGTGGAGCTAATGGTGCTATGCCAGGCAATACTCATGTGTTTGCTGATGACGGGACACCGATGGCAAATGCAATGCTCAGTCTGGGACAAAAATTGGGTATGAATGATTTGGAGAGCTTCGGGAACAGCGACGGTGAACTCTTGTGAAAATACTGAATCGAGGCCGAAGAGCTGAGGTGTTTGGAGCACTTTGTCTCTCACTCGTGTTGCTAGGCCTGACAGCAGCCGAGTCACCCATAGCCGATGCTGCGATGAATGGTGATGTAGAATCTGTTCGGCTACTCATCCGGAGTGGAGAGGAAGTAAATGCCGCACAGGGCGACGGAATGACGGCTCTGCACTGGGCTGCAGAGAACGGTAATGTCGAGATGTTGGAAATGCTTTTGTCAGCGGGTGCTAACTCTGAAGCAGTGACTCGCTTGGGGAGATATACCCCACTTCATTTAGCCAGCAAAATGGGAGTAGAATCCTCCGTGATTTCATTGCTTAATTATGGAGCTTCTGTCAATCCCGAAACAACGACTGGCGCCATAACTCCATTACATTTTGCAGCTGCTGCGGGCAACGCCAAGGCGGTAAGAGCTTTGCTAGAGCATGGGGCGGATGTAGATGCCCAAGAGCTGCAGTGGGATCAAACGCCTTTGATGTTTGCAGCCGCTCGAAATAGCATCGCCGCGATCAATCTCTTGGTAGAGTATGGAGCCGATATTTCTCTGTCGGCAAAAGTGGTTGATATCGCCAAAAGGCAGGAAGAAGATCGAGCAGATCGAATTAAGTGGGATAGTATGCGACGAACGTTGGCCAACTCGTCAGATGGAACTTCCGAGTCCATGCAACCAGCTAGCAGTCCTCCTACACCTTCTGGCACGTCTTCAGAAACAGACCCAGAAGTTCAGCTTAGATCGGTGGATGAGATCGATCCTCTTTCGTATGCGGATTTGGTAGGCACTCACGGCGGGCTGACACCTCTTCTTTTGGCTGTTAGAGAAGGACACTTTGAAGCAACACGAGCCTTGCTTGATAATGGGGCCGATATTAACCAGACAAGTGCGGGCGACCAAACGAGTCCCATGCTGATGGCTGCGGTCAATGGCCACTTTGATATGGTGGAACAACTTCTGGAATGGGGTGCAGATCCCAACATCGCCAGCGACGCGGGAGGAACGCCCCTCTATGCTGTGCTGAACATGGAGTGGGCTCCAAAGTCTAGACACCCTCAGCCAGTCGATTATATGCAACAACAGGTGGGTTATTTGGAGCTGATGCAGATCCTTTTGGAAGCAGGTGTTGATCCAAATGTCAGATTAAAGAAGAATCTCTGGTACACTACCTACGCTCGAGATTTGTTGGGTGTAGACCGTACAGGTGCGACCCCTTTTTGGAGGGCGGCTCATGCTACTGATGTAGCTGCTATGAAATTACTGGTGCGATATGGTGCTGATCCTACAATTGCTACTAGAAAGACCCCCGATCGACGTAGAAGAAGGGGCAATCAAGAGGATTTTTCTGGACTTCCCTCTGTACCAGTTGGTGGTAGAGCAGTTTCACCTGTGGTAGCAGCTGCTGGTGTCGGATATGGCCAAGGATTTGCTGGCAATTCCCATAGACATGTTCCTGACGCTTGGATTTCCACGATAAAGTACCTAGTCGAAGAGCATGGTGCAGATGTGAATGATAGAGATCACAACGGTTTTTCGCCGGTGCATCATGCTGCCGCTCGTGGCGACAACGAATTGATTTTGTATTTGGTCAGTTTGGGCGCAGATGTGACCTTGGTAGGGAGGAGTGGTCAGACAACGGTAGATCTGGCAAATGGGCCAGTTCAAAGGATTCAACCCTTCCCAGAAACTATTGCTCTGTTGGAGAGTTTAGGGGCGATCAATAATAACAACTGCGTCACTTGTTAAATCGACGATCGGCACTCCCACTTTCGGCGCTGGGCTAGACTCGGTAGACTCTGCTATGATCCAGCCCGCTTCATTTTTCTTGAGAGGAAACATGTATAAATACAGACTACTGTTTTCGTTATTGTTTTTAATAAGCTCAGTTGGTTGTGCAAGTACAGGGACTGGTGGCGAACGTAGGGATCCAGATGTGATCACTAGGGCTGAGCTCGATGGGATAGCTCAAGCAAATCAGACAGTATATGAAGCAATTGGAAGGCTGAGGGTGACTTGGTTGAGACCCAGAACGCCAGCCAGCGTTCAGTTTAATTCGGACCGACTGCCTAAAGCGATGATTGACAATCAACGGTTTGAGTTGGATACTCTGCACCAGCTTCGTATAGAAAACGTTCAAGAATTGCGTTTTGTGGATGCTAGAGAGGCAACGTTCAGATGGGGTACTGGATTCGCCAACGGAGTTATTGAAGTGGTTACTAGGCGAGCCGGTAGCTGAGTTTGAATAGGTTTTTTTGATTACTTTGACAAGGTAGGGCTGTAGTCGAATTATAAGTGACTTTAAGAAGAAGCTAGAGATGGTGAGGGTCTGCATGTATAGAGATTTGTAGGCTCACCGGAGTTTTCCTAGAACTGGAGTTTGGAATGGTGCATTTCTTAGTTCATAACGAGAAAGACGATGTTGGTGTAGCGGTTGTAGACATGGAAGAAGGCGAGGCTGCTAAAGGGATGACGTTAGATACCCAGGATAGCAGAGCAGTTGAAGTTCTTATGGAAATTCCCCTAGGCCATAAAGTTGCCCTTAGGGATTTTGAAGTCGGTGATTTTGTTACTAAATACGGACAGGATATTGGGAAAGTGGTTGCTCCTATAAAGATTGGAGAGCATGTCCACACCCATAACCTCAAAACCAAAAGGTGGTAGAAATGGAGAGTCCAACATTTTGGGGTTATCGGAGAGAAAACGGACGTGTTGGAGTGCGGAATCACGTTGTCATTCTTCCAGTAGATGACATTTCTAATGCGGCCTGTGAAGCAGTAGCAAACAATATTAAGGGTACAATCGCATTGCCTCACGCCTATGGCCGACTTCAGTTTGGGGCTGACTTAGAACTCTTCTTTAGAACGATGATTGGAACGGGCTCTAATCCCAATGTTGCGGCAGTAGTTGTAATCGGGATTGAACCAGAGTGGACGGATCAAATCGTGCAAGGCATCGCAGAGACAGGCAAGCCAGTCACGGGCTTTTCTATTGAACGTCATGGAGACCTGCAGACGATAGCGTCTGCTTCTAGGCAGGCTAAAGAGTATCTCCAAAATGCTTCAGAGATCCAGCGTGAGGAGTGCCCTATCAGCGAGCTATATGTTTCTACAAAATGCGGGGAGTCAGATACAACGACAGGGCTGGGATCCTGTCCTACAGTTGGAAACGTATATGACAGAATAATCCCTATGGGAGCTACCGGTTCTTTTGGCGAAACGTCAGAGCTGACAGGTGGTGAACATGTCGTCGAAGCTCTAGCTGCGACTCCAGAAGTTGCTGTTGCATTCAAAGAGATATATGACGACTACAACGATTTTATTCTCAGGGAAAAAACTGATGATCTATCTGATTCACAGCCAACAAAAGGTAACATCAGAGGTGGGTTGACTACTATTGAAGAAAAAGCTTTTGGTAATATCGAAAAATTGGGGAGAAGTACAAAATTTGTAGGAGTATTGGGGCCAGCGGAAGCACCAGATGGACCTGGCCTGTGGTTCATGGATACTTCTTCGGCTGCTGCGGAAGCTGTGACTCTATGGGCAGCTTCTGGGGCCGTGGTCCACCTTTTTCCTACAGGGCAAGGCAATATCGTTGGACATCCAGTAGTTCCAGTAATTAAGCTCTCAGCAAATCCATTGACATGCTCTACAATGAGTGAGCATATCGATCTAGATGTTTCGGGATTATTGAGAGGAGAAATGGGTTATCCAGATGCAGGTAAACAATTACTGGACTTGACCTTGAAAACTTGTAACGGTCGACTCACAGCTGCCGAGGCTTTAGGTCACAGAGAATTCGTGTTGACTAAATTGTATCGGAGTGCCTAAGCAGAGAGCTTAATGGTTGTCCATAGCATAGCAGACAAAAGCCGCTTCGATTTTCGAAAAGTCCAAGACCTGGTAGTGAAGCTGGCCGAGTCATCGGGCGTGCCCTACGAGGACGCGGTTTTGTTCGCGGAAGCTCTGGTGTGGGCTGATGTCAGAGGCACTTCAACCCATGGAGTGTCTAGGGTAGATATCTATCTTCGGCGTATTGAAAAAGGCCTGATAGATCCGGCAGCTAATTTGAAAACTGAGAACAGAAGTCCTGGAGTTTTGGTGGCAGATGCGGGTAAGGGGTTGGGACAAGTACAGGCGGTTAGAGTATTGGAAAGGCTATATCCGATAGCATCTAAGCTGGGTGTAGCTTCTGCGACCATAAGAAACTCTCAACATTTTGGAGCTTCTAGTCATTACTGTGAGTTAGCTGCTGAAAAGGACATGATCCTGCTGGTTACAACCAACTCAGAACCGGCGATGCCCGCACACGGTAGCACGGATGCTTTTTTTGGGACTAATCCTATAGCGGTGTCATTTCCCACTGGAAAGGGATATTCGGTCAAGATAGACCTAGCAACTTCGGTAACTGCGAGAGGTAATATTTTAGCTGCAGCTAAGGAGGGAAGAGAAATACCCTCTGGCTGGGCTATAGATCCTGAAGGGCACCCCACAACAGATGCCGAAAGTGCTTTGCAGGGAGCAGTTCTTACTATGGCAGGTCATAAAGGATATGCCCTAGCGATGTTGGTAGAAATTTTATCGGGAGTTCTTTCTGGATCAGCAGTTGGTTCTGGAATCGGGTCGATGTATAAGGACATGGATAGAAAGCAAAATGTAGGACATTTCTTCTGCTTGTTCGACATTTCTTCTTTTATGGACGTGTCTGTCTTCAAGGATAGGATAGACCATATGATTGACTCTATAAAGGATGGGAGAAAGCAGCCTGGAGCTGATGAAATTTTTGTTCCAGGAGAGCGGACAAGAAAAAAAATAATAGAGAATCAGGAGATGGGAATTCCAATTGATAAGAGTACTTTAGAGGAACTTGAAACTCTGTGTCAAAAACGAGGGATCCCCTTTACTCTGTTTTGAGCGACGCATTTATTTTTCGAGACCCAGGCAACTTCATTTTAGAGTTTATCTAGTGCTTTCAAATCCCTGAAGGATCAATTTTCCTTGCGAGCTTTTTCTATCGCAGCTGCAGTTTCATCAGCTCTAAACTGGATGAGCTTTCGCCCAATTTCGAGAGCCTCATCTTCGTGAATGTATAGACTATTTATGTGGTCTAAGCTTACTGCCTGTCGCTGCGGAAGTCTTATATGGTCTGGGCTGTCATTCATTATGATGGATGATATGTAATAGTCATCATGGTAACCATCGAGGTCTTTGTTCAATTCGACCTTTCCTAGTACCTCATTCTGATATTGGAGCACGTCCCTGTAGTTATAATATTCTGGTATGTGTGCGATGAGCACATCTTCCCCATTCCAGGCTTTAGCCAGCTCGTTAGCAACGGCTCCAAGTATCCGTTGGTTACTGCCACTGTCCCCCAATAGGAATATCTCCTTGAATCCCTGAGATTTTAGGCTGGTTGCCATATCACTTATTACATTTTTTAAAGTTTCTGAGGATAATACCAGTCGACCAGGTGTATCAGTCGACTCGGGATCACCAGAATCTAGCTTGATGATTGGAGCAACTAGGGTTTCTCCTAGTGTTCTTGCAATTGCGTCTCCAGTCACCCTGAGAACGTGGTTGTGTTTTCCTGTTGTTAAATATGGGCCGTTCGATTCCATTGTGCCGTTTAAGATTAAGGCAGTGGTATAGTCGTAATTCAATACTAGGTCGCGCATTTCTAGAATCGTGAGTTCTGACATCCATACGTTGTCGGCCATCGCTATGGGGCGGATCATTTCATAATTGTATGGAGCAGGTATTCGCTGATCGGTAGGTCGGATTACTTCTGGAGGTACAGGCCTTTGATTTTGGGCGTGTAGAGTAATTGGGAAGGCTCCAGCCAGTATGAGTACCAGCATTAAAAATGAATATCGTTTCTGCATTATTTTGTCTCCGACAATGTTCACGACCTCAGTGAAAAAATGAGTGTTTGTTCCCCAATGTGCTTGCACTTTCACATGACCACAAGGACGGTCATTTTGGGGCGCAAATTTTTGTCTAATGTTGCTGTATTATATGACTCATCTGTGGTTGTTTTCTTTCCTCACAACGACACCCCTAGCAAGATTCTTCGATGCATGACATCTTTGTAATGTCCTAGCTTTCCGTCTAATAGTTAGGATGGGAGTGGTGAAGGGGTTAGACAGAAATAGAAATTCAGTACTTAAAGGGGTATTTATGAAGGCATTCAGTGCGACGGCGGTAGGGTTTGCCCTACTGCTTTCGGGTCAGAATCCGGGCGCAATATTGCCCGTAGAAACGGCTTTATCAGGCGATAAGGTAGAGGTTCCT
>JBJKYO010000054.1:0-26762 GCA_045561015.1 Longimicrobiales bacterium
GTTTATAGTGGATCGGATTAATCAAGAGACCGCTGGCATTGCCGTAGATTTGGTCTCGGCCGTCGGACCATTGATCGAAGGAAATACGAACATTTCTGATTCAGGAGAAACTGATCAACAACTAGATCGTCACGCTGGTACCCCAGAGACATCCAATAGTATGTACTTGATCCCGGAGTTAGTAGATCTTGATAATGCGATTGTAGCTGATATCTCGCTTCCTGACCATTTAGCGTCAATGCTGCCATTAGTGCTTGAAGGGGATCCGGTTGCCCGGTCCGTTTTCTTAGCTGAAGGATTAAAAAGCGAAAGCACAGGGAAAGGCACTTCCGCAATAGAAATGACAACCACCGGAGTGTGGGGAGATAGAAATCCTAACGAATCAACGAGTGAACGTGGACGACTAAACACGGAATCATTTGTGAATGCTTCCGTGCATTTCATTGATCGATGGAATGCACTGCGTCCGATTGGGATACCATAGTGAATCAAGGAGGCATTAGTCTTTGATTTAATGGAATGCAATGGCTAGCTTCTTTCTCACAGCGTTAGAATAAATTGGTTAACCCCCTTCGACAATTGGAGATTTCAATGCCGCGAGTTTTTCTCAAACTAATAATACTCTGTTTTCTTTTAGTCGGCATTCCTGATGGTTTGAGTTCTCAGACATACTGGCCTGGGGCTCATCCCAACTGGGACAGGAAAGATCCTGCAGATCTAGGCTTGGATCCCAACAAAATTCAAGATGCTGTTGATGTTGCTGTCGCTGGAGAGTCTAACTCGCCACGAGACTTGTCGTTCAACCATCGCATGACTTTCGGACGTGAACCTTATGGGGAACCAATAGGGCCTTTTACTACCAGAGCACCGCAGACTGGCCTAATCGTCTATAAGGGGTATATCGTTGCTGAATGGGGAGATCCCATGAAGGTCGATAACACATTTAGTGTTTCTAAGAGTTTTCTTTCAACAACAGTTGGCTTGGCGTACGACACGGGCATCATCTCAAGTATCCACGACCTAGTCCGTCCCTATGTAGCACCAATCGTTTTGGACCATGGAGACGGCGAGCCCGGAGATCAAGATGGTAGAAGGGCTAAGTTGTTATTTGAATCTGAGCATAATCGCAAAATCACTTGGGACCATCTATTACGTCAAACGAGTGATTGGGAAGGGACTCTTTGGGGTAAACCTGAATGGGCAGACAGACCCAGCGATGAACCTCTTTTATGGAAAAACCGTCCACGATTTGATCCGGGAACAGCTTATGAATACAACGATACACGTGTAAACCTTCTGGCCTTGGCGGCCACTAGCGTATGGAGACGCCCTCTTCCGGAAGTCCTACGTGAACACGTGATGGACCCAATCGGTGCATCCCCCACATGGAGATGGCACGGTTATGATAATTCGTGGGTTACTTTGGATGGTCGTTCGGTACAAGCTGTAAGTGGCGGAGGCCACTGGGGTGGCGGCATGCTCCTAAGTGCTTTTGATCAGGCTAGATTTGGTCTTCTAACCATGCACAAAGGCATGTGGAACGGTAATAGTTTGATCTCTGAGGAGTGGATAGGAATGGCCAGTACACCTGGCGAAGTGAACCAGGGTTATGGATTTATGAATTTTTCACTCAATACTGATCGCGGTCGCTATAGTGAAGCTCCGGAATACACTTGGACTCACACAGGTGCAGGCTCTAATCTTATTTATGTTGATCCAGCCAATGAGTTGGTGATCGTAGCAAGGTGGATCAGAGGCAGGGCCTTTACCGATGTAGTCCATGCAGTACTAGATAGCATGGAAAATCCTGTCAGGAATTAAAGTCCGGTCAAGGCTGCCAAAATATCTTCATTTTCAGGTCGGACACGATAGTCGACCTCAGTCATGTGCCACTGAATACGTCCAGACTTGTCGATAACATAAGTCGTTGGATGAGGCATAGGTCGACCGCCTGGACCAATCTGGCTGAGGAGTCCGTAGCGATTGATCACACTCCCAACAGGATCTGACAGCAGGGAGTAGTCTATAACCAAACCTTCCCTCTCTGTAGCTATATGATCCACCATGGCCTGGAGATCCTCAGGATCGTCGGAAGATACCGCGATTATCGCTGTGTTTTCCTTCTCGACAGTGGTCAATAAATCTGACAGCTCACCAAGCTGTTCCGCACAATACATTCACCATTTGCCTCTATAGAAAACTAGAACAACATTCTTATTTCCTCGGAATTCAGACAAAGTTATTGGCGGTTGATTCAAAGCACTTAAAGTAAAATCGGGTGCTAATTGACCTACTTGCACTCGCTCTAAGTCCGAACCTGACAAATCAAAGCCGTCTACTGGACCAAGATTGTGCTCATCATTTCCAGACCCACACCCTAACACGATAACACTCAAAAACAATATCAAGCCTCTTGAACTTCTTGTCATACGATAAGCCTCAATGTTTTGCATTTTATTCGCAATAAATCAAGAAATTTGTTCCTTGATTTAGCTCAGGTAAATCCCTCTCAAATACTCCCTGAGATGAGCCATACGATCTTGGGCTCCTGGCCACTCTTCAACAACTTTTTGAACGTTAACGAGTAAGCTAGGTTGATTTATTTTTTCACGTAATTCATCAATCATAAACTCAACTTTGCAGTATGTCGCAAGCATCTCTCCGCTCACTGCAGTAAACATTTCTCTCTCTATTGCCCCAAAGACAACAAATGATGCGGCCATGTCCCAATACCCGAACACCATCCTCACATATGTATAATCCTCATCCTGCATGATAGACATAAAGTCTTCAACAGATCCCGGATTGAAGGAACGAATAACCCATGCCCTTGCATCTCTGAGTTTTTGTTCCCGACGTAGATCGTACAGTTGCATCAAGGATCGTGCACTTTCACTACGAGAGTTGATTGTTCCGATTTCCATTATCACTCCTCAGTAAAGCAAACATTAGCATTTTAATTGAATCGGGGCGCCCGGATTCGAACCGGGGACCCCCTGCTCCCAAAGCAGGTGCGCTACCGGACTGCGCCACGCCCCGTCCCATTCGTCCACTTGGATAGAAAACATCTCCAATTTAGCCAAGAAAATCTAGGTGCTAATTTTCTTGGGCAACATAAAAGGGATAGGTCAAACTCTCTTGTCAGTGTTCCAGGGAATCGAATATCTTTAATTTCGATCAGATCCCAAGGAGTCACAATTGAACAATGCCAAGCAGTTGAGAAAATACGGCAGTTTTACACATGCTTTTTTTACACTTGGGATGCTAACCCTAAGCTCCCCATTATTAGCCACTTCTCAAACTCCGACATGTCCCCCTGCTCCAACCACATTCTCTAGTGTTCTTAATGCTCAAACAAGAGATCTTTCCACAGGACTATTCTGCATAGATCTGATCCCCACCAACCGTGTTGGAGAGGCTAGTGGCAATATTCGCCTTGTCCGTCCTCAGTCACCTTTTGGAGTGGCAGTCACTGCTCAAGGACATCATAGAAACGAACTGAATTTTTCTATACAAGGACTTCCCGACCCAAGTTCACTAGGTGACTACAACACCTACATCGCCTGGATCTCTCCACTATCACTTTATCCAATAGAAAAATTGGGAACAATCACAAATGGATCGCATACGCTCGGAGAAGTATCCTTAAACAAGTATATAGTTCTCATAACGGCAGAGTCCTCAAGCGCACCCTCAGAGATGTCAGGCCCCATAGTACTTCGTGGCCGATCCCCTTCTAGCAAACTGGAAGCTCACGACCTGCTGGCCATCGCACCAGCAGCTGAAATCGGGGAGAGTATGGGAATGGAAAGTATGGTGGCAGACAATTGGTCTGTGCCCCCCATGTATCCAGGAATTCCAATGCTTCCTGGAGTTATGGGAGTGCGCCCGAGGATGACCCCTTACGAACTAACTCATAATGGTGATATCCCCAGGGTAGTCCCGCATAAGCTCGTGCAACTCCGTGACGGAGAGACCCTAGACCTTTTCGCTGGTATAGTGCGTAAAACGATTAATGGAAAAGACCTAACAATGCTAGCCTTCAATGGACAGCACCCCGGACCGCTTATCAGAGTAGACCAGGAAAGTACTATTTTCGTCAACTTCACAAATAATACACCCTTCCCTAGTGCAGTCCATTGGCATGGAGTCAGGCTCGACAATCAATACGATGGCGTTCCCGGCATAACCCAAGATCCTGTAGCACCAGGCGCAACTTTCCGTTATCAAATCTATTTTCAGGATGCTGGAGTTTACTGGTATCACCCCCATCACAGGGAGGACATCCAACAGGAACTCGGACTGGCGGGAAATATCCTTGTCTCACCAGAGGTCCCCAACTATTACAACCCTGTAGACCTAGAAGAAGTACTGATGCTAGATGATTTTCTTCTGTCAGAAGACCAGCCAGTTCCATTTGGCTTTGAAGCTGCGAACTATGCATTCATGGGACGTTTTGGGAACTTGTTACTGGTAAATGGTGAGCCAACCTATGATTTAAAAGTGGACAAGAATCAGCTTGTAAGATTCTTTTTTACAAATGCTGCCAATACTCGAACTTTTAATTTGTCTTTTGTTCAAAAAAACCCGCCAGATCCGTCTCCCTCTGTCCTGCCAATAAAGGTGATCGCTTCGGATGTAAGTAAGTTCATGAAAGAAACAATGGTCACAAACATCACCCTCGCACCTGCTGAACGTTACATCGTAGAAGTCCGATTCGATCAGCCTGGGGAGTACACTCTTGTAAACCATGTACAAGGCATCAACCATAGAATGGGAATTTTTATAGAAGAAAACATAGAGATGGGAACGATATCCGTTTCTGAAACTCCCACAGAAAGTGAACACCATCAGACATTTGACCGGCTAAAAACTAACGAAGATGTAGTCGCCGATATCGAGCAATACCGACCTTTGTTTGACCAACCAGCAAAGCATAATCTGACATTGACCCTCCAAATAGACAGCCTCGCTCCCGCAATAGAACAGTCAATGCTATTTGATCGCGCTTACTTCAACCCAGTAGAATGGGCCGGAACAATGCCGAGAATGAATTGGGCCACTGACGCTAATCAAATAGAATGGACCCTCCACGATGAAGATGCGAACCTTACAAACATGGACATCGACTGGAGTTTCAAACTGGGGGACGTCGTAAAGATACGAATTCTCAATGATGCCAACGCTTTTCACGCAATGCAACACCCCCTTCACATACATGGCCAGCGTTTCTTAGTCTTAGAACAAGATGGTATTACAAATGACAATCTAGCTTGGAAAGATACTGTCTTATTGCCAACCGGTTCTACTACCGACATACTCCTAGAACTATCTAATCCAGGATACTGGATGGTTCACTGCCATATCGCTGAACATCTAGAATCAGGTATGAAATTTGTCTTTTACGTTGAAGAGGAATGACATGAATCTAAGCACTAGGGTACTAATCCTTATGATCCTGACAGCGATGTCAGCTAATCCAATTATTGGTCAAGATTTTGATGACTTTATAGCTGTTGATTCTGGATTGATTGCTTTGATGAACGCCAAGACAATCGACGGTACTGGAGATCAATCAAAATTAGGACAAACCGTCCTTATAGACGGGGACAAAATAATTGCTGTGGGGCCTGACATAGCTATACCAGATAGAGCTGTTAAAATTGATCTTAGTGGCCACACCATCATTCCTGGATTAATTGGCCTTCACAATCACAGTTTCTATACTGGCGGGCGAGGAAGATCGGCCCAGCTTTCTTTCTCCGGCTCCAGACTCTATCTGGGTTCTGGTGTCACTACGATCAGAACAACTGGAGCAAGGGCACCCTACGAAGAGCTCAATTTAAAAGACCAAATCGAATCAGGCCAAGCTATAGGTCCTACTATGTATACGACTGGTCCATACATTACTGGAGAGCAAGGGTCGCAAACAATGGCCAGGCTGAGCGACGCCGGTCAAGCCCGCAGGCTGGTTGACTACTGGTCAAAAGAAGGAGTCAGCTGGTTTAAGGCTTACACTTGGATAAGTAGAGAAGAGCTAGGCGCAGTAATAGATGAAGCACACAAAAACGGTAAAAAAGTCACAGCTCATTTGTGCTCGGTCGGATACCGTGAAGCCGTAGCACTCGGCATTGATAACCTAGAACATGGCCTCTTCGCTAATAGTGAATATGCTCCATCAAAATCTCCAGATGAGTGCCCTCCTGGATTTTCAGGCGCTTATGGCGATCTCGATATTAATTCTGAGGCGGTTCAATCAACATTTAAAGACATGATCGACAATGGGGTTTCAATGACTTCAACCCTAGTCGTATACGAAATATCTGTAGCCGGGCGACCACCTATACATGAACGTGTCTACGACATTCTAGCCCCGGAAATAGCCAGTGAAGTTCGGGAAATCGCGGTGGCAAGGCGCGCTGGCCAAGGATCTATCAACCCCAAAGTGTTTGCCAAAGCCATGCAATATGAAAGAGCCTTTGTAGAAGCTGGAGGCCTGCTAGCAGCTGGTGTTGACCCCACTGGATATGGGGCTGCACCTCCAGGATTTGGTGATCAAAGAAACTACGAGTTGTTGCTTGAAGCTGGTTTTTCACATCCAGAAGTAGTCCAGATCATGAGTGCAAACGGCGCCAAGGTTCTTGGTATCCAAGACGAAGTCGGAACAATCCAACCAGGAAAAACTGCTGATCTTGTAGTTTTAGAGGGAGATCTTGAGGAGATAGGAAACCTGCACACAACAAAATTCGTTTTTAAGCAAGGTGTGGGTTGGGACTCTCACAAACTCATTGAGTCGGTAAGGGGAATTGTAGGGATTCGATAGATAGTCAGACATTGATCATCATCCTTCGGTTAGCCTCTCAAACTTTGCTGTTATAAAACCAAGAGGCATCTCTGGGTAAGAGATGCCTCTTGGTTTTCGATAGATATGGAAAACTGAGTTGGGATAGCCCAATTGTTTTCAGATTATCCTGACTTCTTTAGGCATTTTCCGAAAAAGCAAAGGATGCGCCTGCCAGACCCAACGTAAACACAGGAATCGGCATCATAGCTCCGAAATTTGGCAGATGTACGGTAAGGAAAATCGCCATAAGCAAAGCCCCTAACAGCTTATAGGCCAGTGCACTATGTCTCCCCGTTAGAACTCCCACAGCTCCAGCTAGGAAACAGAGGCCTGTACCATAAGTCCAGAAGGCTGGAATTGGCAGGTAGCTGGGAACGAAGTTCATAAAACTTGCTTCTGTGAAATGCATCACCCCGAAGAACAAAAACGGAAGCGTATACAAAAACTTACCCACGGTGCCTAAAGACATATTCGGACTCCATTGAAAAATAAGACATTGAAACTCTATTAGACCTTCCAGAGCTCATCTTCAGTTCGAACTACAGATATCACAGGAACACATGCTTCGCAATAGATCAAAAGAATAGATGCCTGTGTCATGGCCATCACTCCAACTGAACTGAATCGCATAATTACCCACATACTCTATCGACAACGGATAGATATTTTGGTGAACCTGTTCTTCAGAAAGAATTTTTTCTCCAGTAAACTCATCAACACACCCAGCACAGGGGCACGCAAGCCTCAGCTCTCTGGGAGAAAACACTGATTCGTGTTCCTTCGTCCATCGAATTCTTAAGGACAGTCCATCTTCCGTAGGTCCAATTTCAATAGGAACATTTATTTCAAACCCCATGACTAATCACCTGAAATAGATTTTTGAAAGCTCTTCCTCTGTGACTTATAAGATTTTTTTCATCTTCGGACATTTGCCCGAATGTAAAATTTGACTCGTCGGGCAAAAAGTGGGGATCGTAACCAAAACCTTCTGTTCCCCTAGCTGATTTGATAATTCTCCCTTTCACTTCACCTTTACTGACCTTTGTGTCCTTATTATCGGACAAAAAGGTGGCCACACAAACGTACCTAGCCTGCCATTCTGTATCTGGAAGATTACTTAAACAATGTATCAGATGCTTGTTGTTTGCTCCATCTCTGGAGATACCATCATCTGCTGAAAAAGGTGAAAATCGTTTTGATTTAACTCCAGGAGCCCCATTTAGACAATCCACGACCAGCCCTGAATCGTCTGCAATTACTGGCATTTCAGAAAGCTCATGGAAGTATTTCGCTTTCGATAAAGCATTCTCTTCAAAAGTGTCATAAGGTTCGAGTTCCTCTTCTCGCTCTTCGTAGTTCAATCCGACATCCTCTAGGCCAACTAACTGCAACTTAGAAATCGGCTCGATTAGCGTCCGGATCTCATGGATCTTGTGCTGATTACGGGTGGCTAACAAAAGTTCCACAAACTACTCCGTAAATAATTGTCTCTGGAAAGCAGTCAATTCTTCGATCCCACTTAAGGCCATATCTAACAGTTCATCAAAGTTATCCCTACTAAAAGGTTGACCTTCAGCCGTACCCTGCACTTCCACCAACTCACCTTTAGCAGTTGCTATGACATTTAAATCCACCTGGGCTGCGGAATCCTCTGAATAGTCTAGGTCAAGAAGCATTTGACCCCTGACGATACCAACACTTACACCCGCAACTAGTGATGACATGGGGTTTCTATCTAGCAAACCCTCCCTTACCAGATTATCAAAAGCACTCCCTAGTGCCACGGTCGCACCGGTAACGCAGGCCGTTCTAGTACCCCCATCTGCCTGGATTACATCACAGTCAACTATTACGGTTTTCCCCGCAATTACTTCCATATCCACGACTGACCGCAGAGCACGTCCAATTAAGCGTTGGATTTCCTGTGTCCTACCACTTACGCGACTGCGTTCTCTCCTACTTCTGGTATGTGTAGCTCTTGGTAGCATGCTGTATTCCGCTGTAACCCAACCTTTCCCGGATTTTTCTCTCCAAGACGGAACTTCTTCCTCAACAGAGGCCGTACAAAGTACTCGCGTTTGCCCCGTAGATATCAAGCAAGACCCTTCCGCAAAAGGAGCAGCATCCATTTTGATATCCAATTTACGCAGTTGTCCTGCAGTTCTTCCTCCAGATCTATCAACCAATCGTCATCTCCTCCACGTTACATTCCTGGAAACACTATGTCCTTCGATAATTCCTCTAGGAGCATATCCGCTCCTCTGTCTAGTAAGTCCTCTGCCAATTGTTTCCCCAAGCTTTCTGGATCGGTTGATGGGCCCGTGACGTCACCTTTTACTATCCTCAATCCATCAGCACTCACGACAATACCCTTAAGGCGTAGCTGCTGACCCTGATACATGCATCCGGCTGCTATAGGAACCTCGCAACCACCACCGAGGGCAGCTAAGACCGACCTTTCAGCAGTAACGGTAACGTAAGATTTTGGACAGTGAATATCTTGAAGATATTTATCGGTCTTGTAATCATCCTCTCTTATCACAATTCCCAGAGCACCTTGGCCTGGTGCATTTAGCCAGGAATCCCACTCAATCCATTCAGATACTCTCCCGATTAATCCCAACCTCGTCAGGCCAGCACCAGCTAGGATCAAACCATCATACTCCCCTTCATCAAGCCTTCTTATCCTGCTGTCTACATTTCCCCTTATCGGTGTGGGTTTGAGTTTTGGCCATGTGGCTAGTAGCATTGCCGCTCTTCTGATTGAGCTAGTGCCTATTTTACTTCCAGGAGCCAATGAACCCAAAGTGACTGCTTGCCCTGCTTGGGCTACCAATACATCCCTTGGGTCAACCCTTTCTGGAGTGGCCGATAAACGCAGTCCTGCAGGTAATTCCGTAGGAAGATCTTTCAGAGAATGCACGGCTAGGTCAATCCTATTGTCTAGCAACGCTTCATCTAGTTCTTTGGTAAAAACCCCCTTCCCTGGAATCTCATGAAAAAAAGAATTCAGTTTCTCATCACCTACAGTCTTAATGATTTCGATTTCTATAGAATCGACAATGCCTGGAGTGAGCATTTCCTTAATCGAATGGCTCTGAGTCAGAGCCAATGGAGACCCGCGAGAACCCATCCTCAGGGTAGCCAAGCCTTATACCCCCAGTTTAAAGGAAAAGGACCAGATAGACAGCTAAAAGTATAACAACCCACATGACCATACTACCAGCTGGTACCGCACGTGCCATTGGTCCTTTAGGGCCATGACCTCTTTCCGCTAGGCTCATAGAGCTGTTAACGACATTGAGTACGCTCGTTCTAATTTTTCTATCTATACTCCCTACCCTACTACCAATACTTCCTATTACACGTGGACCGAGCCAACGGTAAAACCATTCTATATCAATATTTATCGCTCTGATCTCAGGAGGATAGATACCCGATTTCATCATCCATACCACAGCCAAGGCACCGAAGAAAAGAAGCTGTAATTGAGTCACCACATGAGTGAGATCGTAGGGGTGATAATCAGCTTCAAAAGGAAGGATTGAATAAAGTAAACTGGGGAAAGTCCCTATCACTACGCATAAGGTAGCAGCTATCCCCATCGCCATTAACATATTTTTGGGTGGCTCTTTCACACGAATTCCTGAATCGTGCCCGAAAAAAGCGAAATATGGGATCTTAATGCCTGCGTGTTCAAGGACTCCAGCGGAAGCAAACACTAAAAACGGCCAAACCCAGTTATAGCCCTGCTCTAAGGCAGCCGCCATAACCATAGATTTGGTGATAAAGGCGCTAAATAGAGGAAATGCTGAAATTGCCATTGCCCCGACGATACAAAGACCAGTTGTGATGGGCATCGTCTTATAAAGACCGCCCAGGTCGGAGCCATTGATTCTTCCAGTCATTTGGAGGACTGACCCCATGGTCATAAACAATAATCCTTTAAAAATTACATCCGCAAAAGCGTGAGCCACAGCTCCATTTAGTGCGAGTGCAGTTCCTATCCCAACACCAGTGACCATAAATCCCATCTGGTTTATCATGCTGTAACTGAGAACTCTTCGGAGATCGTTCTCAATAACCGCAAAAAAGATTGGGAAAAAGGTCATTAAAACACCCACGTAAATGAGCGCTTCGGTTCCAGCGAAACTTCGGACAAGGGCAAAAATAGCAACCTTTGTGGTAAAAGAACTCAAAAAGACGGTTCCAGTTGGAGTCCCTTCGGGATAGGCATCCGTGAGCCAACTATGGAAGAATGGAAAAGCAGCCTTTATTCCAAAAGCAATGAGTATGATCACACCAGCAGACGATCCGTCCAAACCGATGTGGTCAAAAGCTATGGATCCAGTACTGTGCGCCCTAAGCAAAGCGCCAGAGAGCAGAAGAACACCAGACAAAACATGAATGACGAGGTATCTAAATCCTGCATTGAAAGAACTTTCCGTTCCTCTAGCAAAAATCAGGAATGCTGAGCTCAATGCCAGAATTTCCCAGAAGACAAAAAGGGAGATGAGATCTCCAGCATAGACTGCACCTATAGCACTGCCCGCATATATAAGGGCCGCGGTATGTTGCAGCCCTGCGTGTTCTTTGTCTTCCAAATGAAGAGCAAAAAGGTTGCCGAGAAATGATGCTAGATGAAAAAGATACCCAAACAACATGCTTAGGCCTGTAACCTTGAACGGAACAAGGTCGTAATCCATAAAACCCAGAGTTAAACTTGCGTCGGGATCCAAGCTCCTCAGGTTTAAAGCTCCAAGAATTGGAATCAACAGCATTAAACTACTGCGCAATCGGCCCCGTGTTATAGCGACAAAAACTGCCCCTACAAAGAAAATTGCTACAGGCGGGTAACTACCGATCATAATAGTCCTCCCGGCGCATTAGAACCTTCCTCATTACCTTTGCTACCAGCACAAGCAAAACAATCCCACCGAAAGCGTAAATAGGATAGAAACCTAGCAAACCTTCGAGTGAGTGGTACTCATGCCTATGCTCTTTAAAAACCAAGTTGGTCAATTGCATGTCTAGTTCTACGAGCAACAAAATTGCGCATCCAAAATAGAACATCTTAAAAAGTTGGTTGATCCGCTTGGGGTTCATATCGTCCTTTTCAACATTCGGATGTCCTAGATCGCTCATGATCCGAACACCATTTTCATCATTTCATAAAGGAAGTCAGGGAACAAAAACAAACCAAGAGTGAGCCCGCTTGAAACTCCCATCGCTACCAAGCAAGGCCAAGGCGCTTCTTTGACACCTGCTTCTTGCTCAACCCCGCTGGGTGAGCTAAAAAAGGCTCGGACTGGAACCTCTAATAGATAAACCAAACTCAACAAGGAACTCAGCATAAGGACCGCCAATAATCCTTGTTCGTTTGCCTCAAGTGTGCCCAAACCCAGGAACCATTTGCTCCATGCCCCTCCAGCTGGAGGAACGCCAATAATACTAAGTGAGCCTACGAAGAAAGCACCAAATGTTAACGGCATCTTTCGGCCTAAGCCTCTCATTTCACTAATGTTTGTCTTATGAGCGGCTACTAGTATGGCACCCGCTGCAAAAAACAAGGTTATTTTCCCAAAAGCATGCATAGCTATGTGCATGCCCCCACCTATAATGGCAAATTCATTTGCCAAGAGAGCGGCCAAAACAATGTAAGAAAGTTGACTTATAGTAGAGTAGGCCAACCTGGCTTTTAGGTTGTCTTTGGTGAAGGCCACCAGAGATCCCAGTATAATAGTTGCAGCCGCAATCCATCTTAACCATGGTGTGCTTGCGAGCTCAGACAAGGTGCTTAGTCCAAAGGTATAGATTGCCACCTTTAGAATTGTGAAAACACCGACTTTAACTACTGCTACAGCGTGTAACAAAGCTGAAACTGGTGTGGGTGCAACCATTGCAGCTGGAAGCCACCTGTGGAATGGCATCACCGCAGCCTTCCCTACTCCAAAGACAAACAGTGCAATCAGTATGCTCAATACATTGTTGGAAGCCGTCCCTCCTAAAATTCCTCCAGATCTGAAATCTAAGGTGCCAGTTAAATTCCAAGTCCATATTATTGCCAACAGTTGCAAACCTACTGATGTCGACAACAGGATCCCTAAATATACCCTTCCAGCCTTCTTTGCTTCTGGCGTGCCGTGATGAGTTACCAGAGGGAAAGTACACAATGTCAACAGTTCATAAAATGCGAATAGGGTGAAAAGATTAGCCGAGAAAGAAACTCCCATCGCTCCACCAATGGCGATTGCAAAACATGCAAAAAATCGAGTCTGATTCTTCTCATGGTGTCCCCTCATATAACCTACGGCATAAAGCCCTGTTACTATCCAGAGGAAAGACGCTACAAGGGCGAATAACAAGCCCAAAGGTTCGACATGCAATGCCAAAGAAATTCCCGTCGTGACCTCCAGCAGTGTAACCTCATAAAGAGAACCTTGTCTGAGCGGTTCTATCAGCTGGTACACGGTTGCACAAAGGATAGCAGCTACGACAAAGCTTACAGTGTCACGTAAATTGGGGTTCTTCCCCGTAAGCAATATTAAGCCGGCACCCAAAAAAGGAATGCTCACTATCATGCAGAGCATGAGAGGATAGCTCATGATCCAATCCCCATCAGACTAGCTACCGCAGACGATGCGCCAAATGTCGTCAATGTAGCATCGATTCCAAAGTAGACACACAAAATGGCTAAAGTCCAAGTCGGAATTAGAAGTCCTAAAGGAGCTTCAGAACAGTCGCTATTCACTGAACCAGGATCTTCAGAGAAATACACGGTTTCCACAACTTTCCAGATATATACCACAGCCATTAGGGAAGTCAGCAACACCAGCACCGCCACAGGCCAGAAGCCCTTCTCTAAGGCTCCTTGAATCAGGTACCATTTGCTTATGAAGCCTGCTGTAAAAGGAACTCCAATCAATCCAAATCCTCCAACAAGAAAGGCACCCATTGTAAGCGGCATTTTCTTTCCTAAGCCCATCATATCATCAAGTTCTACTGAATTCAGCCGATACATCACGCATCCCAGCGCCATGAAGAGACAGCCCTTGATCACAGCATGATTAAAAAGATGCAAAATACTCGCAGTCATTCCCGTGCTTGAGAAGAGGCTGATCCCCAAGATGATATAACCTATTTGGGCCAAGCTAGAGTAAGCCAACATTCTTTTGACGTTAGTCTGGAAAATAGCAACCAAGGACATGCTGAATATGGCTATCAAAGATAGTGGTAATAGATAAGTTCCAAGCTGCATTTCCAGAAAAGAATAATCGGCTCCGAACACAGTATAGAAAAGCCGTAAAAGGACATAGATTGCCACCTTGGTCGCCGTGGATGCTATAAAAGCTGTAACAGCCGAAGGTGCAAACGTATATGCGTTAGGCAGCCACATATGTAGAGGAAAAAGAGCCAGCTTCAGACAGACTCCTACTGTTAGAAAGGCAAAAGCGACTGGTATCGTTCTATTCGCGGGAAGCTCTGGCAAAAGGATAGCTAAATTTGCCATGTTCAGACTGCCGGTCATCACATACAGCATACCAATTCCGATGACTATAAAAGTTGCACCCACACTGCCCATAATTAAGTACTGATAGGAAGCTCTTAAGGCTCTCCTATCTTTTCCCAAACCTATGAGCGCATAAGCAGACAACGACGAGATCTCGAGAAAGACAAATACGTTGAACATATCACCTGTTACGACAATGCCTAACAAGCCAGCTAGGCAAAGCAGAAAAGCAGCATAAAAAAGAGCTTGTTTGGATTTATCTACTTCTTTTCTGACACTTTCCAGTGCATATGGTGTGACCACTGCTCCTACAAGAGTGACTACCATTAGGACAAAAGCTCCTAATGTGTCGATTCTATATTCGATACCTCCCTCAGAGGCAGTCCAACCACCCAGGCTGTATGATATAGCACCAGTAGAGTGAACGACCTGGAATATCTCCCAGGCTATCCACAACGCCGCCCAACTGCTTGCTACCGCAATAGCCCAAGCCAACCGGCCATTTCTGACGAGGGCACACAAGGGAGCTGCGAGCAAAGGAACCATTACCTGCATTACCGGTAAATGGGGCATCATAGTGATTCATCCATTCGGGCTATCTCGTCCTCTTCTATAGTCCCATAAGCCTCTTTTATACGAATCACTAGGCTAAGACCCAAAGCACTGGTAGCAACACCAACAACAATAGCGGTGAGGATCAGAACATGTGGTAAAGGATTGGAATAAACGGACCATTGGGCATCTAATATCGGTGCAGTTCCGCCAGTTATTTTGCCTGCACTTATGTAGAGAATAAACACTGAGGTCTGGAAGATATTCAACCCAACAATTTTCTTGACCAGATTGCCCTGGGCTATAAGTACATAAAACCCAACCATCATAAGGATTATAACGAACCAATAATTCAGAAAACTCAGCGCACTCATTCCTCGACCCTCCCCCGCCCGGCGAAGGAATAAAAGATGACAACCATAACTCCAAATACAGTGGTCAAAACACCCAGTTCAACCAGCAAAATACCCAAATGTTGACCATGTTCGGCATCATGGGAATCCAGAAAGCCATATTCTAAGAACCCTCCTCCCAGTAACATGGTTGCAATTCCAACGCCTGCGTAGATCAAGACTCCTAGTGCTCCACACAAAGTTGCAACTCCCATAGGCAATACGAGACGAGCTGTTTCTATCCCATAAATCAGTGCGTAAAGAACAAAGGCCGCTGCAAAGATTACCCCGGCCTGGAAACCACCGCCTGGACCGTAATCCCCATGGAATTGAACGTAGAGAGCAAACAAAAGTATGTACGGCGTCATAATCTTAGTCGCTATCCGCAAGATTGGATTACTCTCCATCGTCAGTCCCTCCAGTCTCGTCCTTTCTCCGCCCTGACATTAGTAGCAAAACTCCTACCATAGCAGTAAATATGACTGTGGTTTCGCCCATGGTGTCGTACCCTCTATAACTCGCTAAAACTGAAGTGACTACGTTGGGCATCCCTGTTTCGTGACTAGACTCTTCCAGATAATGTACGGTTGTCTCGTGAAGGTGTACCGGGTTATCTGCTTCTCCAAATGGGGGGATATCCAAAGTGCCATACATTAGAATCAACCCAGTCACGGTCACGATCAGTAACGGTACGATTTGAACCGTTCGCTGTTTTTTCTGCCGATGGCCAACCAAAGACAAGGTTCCCAGCATTAACACAGTCGACACTCCAGCACCTACAGCAGCTTCTGTGAAAGCTACATCTACAGCATCTAGTAGAGTGAAAAATGTGGCAGAAAGAAGGCTATAGATACCTGTCAGCATAGCAACTGCAAACAAATTTTGTGTGCGAACCACAATTAAAGCAGTAACCGCGAGCATGGAGAGTAGGAATACGTTAATTAAGATCTCTATGATCCACCTCCCCACTTTCTTCTTGCAAGGGTTGAACACCACCGTGCAATGCAGCTCTAGCCAAAGCATGAGTACCTACTGGACTAGTAAAAAGCAAAAAGATCCAGATCAATAGCAACCTTAACGAGATCAGAGTGAAACCTTCATTTAAAGATAATCCTATCAGTAGAAATCCAGCACCCATGGTGTCAGTCATTCCAGCAGCATGCAACCTGCTGTAGACGTCTGGCATTCTCAAAACTCCAATAGCTCCGACGACAGTGAAAAACAAACCGAAGCCGATTGCTACCCAAGCCAGGATAAGGATGACCTGCTCCATCAATCCATCCCCTCCTCAGAATCTTTCAAAGTTAGTCCTAGGTCTCCAACCTCAAAATATTTCAAAACTGCCACTGTACCGATGAAGTTGATCAAAGCGTAAACCAGAGCCAAATCCAGGAATTCTGGGCGTCCCATCAGGAAACCTAAGACAGCTATGAGAAGGACTGTTTTAGTCCCGAAACTATTGAGTGCCAAAACCCTGTCGTAAATGGTGGGACCTAACACGGCTCGAATCATTACCATAACCATCGCTAGACCCAGGCCTATTGATGCAACAACAAACATCAAGAAGAACCCTCCACCCTAGTGACACGGATGTTCATTTCATCTTCTTCACCCTGTGTATCAGCCAGCGTGAGGCAATGCACCTGCAATCCTTCCTCACTGATGTCGGTCACAATGGTCCCAGGTGTCAATGTTATCGAATTGGCATAAATGAATCGTCCAAGATCTGTACTTTGTCCAGATCTAAACGTGGTCATACGTGGAGCGATCGGTAACTCCGGATTAAGAATAATCCTTGCTACAGTTAGATTACACTTTAGAGTCTCTTTTATAAGCCAGGGGAAATACCCAAGGAATCGACCCCCGAGGTTCAGTGGAAGTCCTTCACTGTCGATAAAATCCATACGCCTGGTGATGTAAACCACCAGTAAGCATGATCCAATTGCGAATCTTTGTAGCAGAGTATGCTCGATGGTCAACGATCCGGAAAGGATCATCCAAAAAGCCAACATAGCTAACCCTAGACCGACTGCTCTGGCCAATTAATACTCCTGTTTCATATCAAAAAATTAATCCAATTCGGGACCAACCTACCAGTTTGATTGCGCCCCGTCCACAATGCGTTGAACCAAAAGCTCGATTGCCTCAGCCCTTCCGACTTCTTCACCTTCACTTTCTTCAGCATATTGGCCCTGTATTCCAAGGCTTGAATTGTCCCAAAGAACCAGATTTTCTACGGTATCAATAAATTCTACTTGAACCTGAATTCCCACCTGCCTTTGAAGAACATCAACTTGATCAACGCCAGCGCCAGGGCGGTAAAGAGGAGTCGTCAAATCATAACGGAGTATCCTTCCTCTGATCACTGATTGAGCAGCGTCTTCAGCAGCATTAGTAATACCCAAGGCTCTAGGCAACTCCTGCAATAATGCCTCATGTATTTCTTGAGTCAATTCGAAGCGGTTAGTCTCATTTTCAAAAGGAAGAATAGCGACTGTGCGAATATGGTCGGGAAAACTTCCTGACCTGAAGCTGTAATTACAGGAGAAGGAAGTCGCTACAAAAATCAGGATTCCTAGTACTCTAATCGGAAGGATGCCAGATATTCTCTTCATATGACTCAACTCCAACAGTCGTTTCTAACTCAATCACCAACTCACGATACGAAATCAGATTGCGATATGTCGCTTTCAATGGCAACCTTTCCATTGATTTTGTTTCCAGATCAACCACGTGAACAGTCTGTCCATTTTCCATCAAACTAACTTTTTCTATAACTCTGTTTGACATATCGTAACTTATTCGAGAACCCGACGGGAGAGAGTAAACCAATCGTACCCTGTCGATCCCTATATTTTGCGAGGCGACTAGTGCGACATCATCGCCAGGCCTAAATAATCCTAACGAAGCCCACAGCAGTGGAGGGGATGGAATCACTTCGAGATATCCTTGCTCTTGTCCAATTCGAATATCGTCCCCTACCAGTGCCGCTGCTAAAACAGATTCGCCATTTTCAAGAAACAGGTCTACCCTCGCTTTGTCTGGCGCTCCAAGCCTTACAACCCCCTGGCCTTCTACTCTCAAATCAGGTTCTCTGAGTTGCCATTTGAAACGCACGAAGCTATTAGCAACGAGAGATGTTTTATCACTCAAGTTCTCCGCCAACCACTCATCCGCTACATCTGGAGACAGGTTTGACACTTGATAAGTCGCGCAGCCAGTCAGCAGACAAATCAACACGCAGAACAAGCGCACTGGCTCTAGAGACCCTAGACTTTTCTGGACCAATACAGAGTAAAACTTCATCAGTCCCTTTGAAAAAGAATCCAACAAGTACTTCCTCACTCAATTATAGCTACTTAGCTTCCTACAATCATGTATAATAAACCTATCTATTTGACCAGTGATGTTCACCTAGGGGCTCTTAATGATGATGGTGAATCCTCTTTCCACAAGTGGATGAATTGGGCGAGCGCCAATGCTGCTCAAATCATAATTAACGGTGACTTGTTCGATTTTTGGTTTGAATTCCGCACTGGGATACCCTCTGGCTACCAGAAGTCGCTATCCGTTTTGAAAGCAGTGATACAAAGTGGCGTTCCAGTCACACTGGTTGGTGGCAATCATGATTGGTGGGCTGGAAGGTATCTACAGGAAGAGGTAGGGATTTCCTTTGAACCAGATCCATTACTATTAAACCTGGCTGGCTACAAAGTCTTCATGGCCCATGGAGATGGCTTAGGACCAGGGAACAATACCTATAGATTAGTCAGATACTTTTTGCGCTCCAGAGTTTTGACGAATCTATTTTCTCTACTTGATCCTAGTTGGGGATCATGGATTGGAGCCAAGGTATCACGAACTAAACAGAAAAGGCTTCAAGTTTCCTCACAAGAACAACACCAATCAGAAGCTCTGAAAACATGGGCACTCAACAAACTGAAGGAAGAACCCAATTGCGATTTAATCTTTCTTGGGCACACACACATTCCGTGGATAGAAAGGATGGGGAACAACCGCTACTACATCAACACAGGTGACTGGGTGTACAACCGAACATTTGCAATCCTAAATCAAGGAGAGCAACCCTCCTTGTGCTGTTGGAAAAGTGGCCGATCTTTTCCTTATCTACCTAAATAGATTCACAGGCAGACTTAAACCCAACCCAACACCCAACTCTGGACTAACCTCGAGATTGGCTTCCAAGGCTTCTGGAAAATCCTGCAAATGCGCTGTCACAAAAGCATCAGCTGCACCGAAAAGTAGGAAGAATATACTGACTGCCATCCAGTCTTCTCGCTGCTGTGATCGATCTTCAACTAGAGTAGAAGCCTCACTTACACCCTTGTATTCCTTAACTGCTTGATCCAAGGCGGATCCCTGCAAACCTTGACTCATTCCGAGTTGCACTCTGGCACCGTCTTCCAACGTTTCTAGTTGCCTTCTAGCACTACTCAAATTCCTAGCAGTCTTCAATACCATCCATATACTTGCTCCTTCTACCCCAAAATAGAAAGCCCCCCGACCTGGCGAACCAGCTGCTGATTGACCCCAACCTGGAAGTACAAGAGATCTAATGAAAGCACCGGTCGCCGACACTCGATCCGGCTGGGAATCTAAAGATTGGCCAGACATCATAATCTCTGAGGCTACCCCAGACGTTAAATTTTGACCGAACAAACTTCCTGGAATTATAGTCATAGAGAGGCAAACACAAACGATAAACTGGCGGGAACGTGTGGGAATCGAACCCACCAACCGAGGGTTTAGCTCGGCAAGCTGGTTTTGAAGACCAGTGGGGCCACCAGACCACCATCCGCTCCCTTTTCTGTTTTGAGATCTAGTCACCCTATAACAGCGATAGCATCAATCTCAATAGAAACTCCTTCTGGAAGGCCTACTTCAACAGTAGCCCTTGCTGGTCTATGTCCTTCGAAAGATTCAGCATACACTTTATTCATATCCTGAAACAAATTCAGGTCTGCGAGATAAACTGTTGTCTTGACCACCTTACTCAAAGAGCTACCAGAAGCTTCTAACACGGCCGAGATATTTTTTATCACCTGCGCAGTCTGACTTTCTATTCCACCATCGACCATACTGCCAGTATTAGGATCGACTGGAATTTGACCCGACACAAAAATGAGATCTCCCATGTGTATTCCTTGGGAATATGGCCCTATTGCACCCGGAGCTTTCGATGTTTCGATCGATTTCAAAATTGGCATTGTATCTCCACTCTCTCCTGTGTGTACTTGTCATTTTTCATAGATCTATCTCAAACCTCAAATATTTTTCGCCCTCTTGCTTCCATTTCCCATTCCTCGACATGGTCACCATCCATGACAATTAAACTATCCTGAAGATTAGCCGAAACACAAACGTGACTGGGTAAAACTCTCACCGTTTCTCCCACTCTGGGTTGCCACTTACTATGCGACAAGTCAATTACTCCGTGCTCTTCAGTGACTGCCTTTACTCTCACTTCAGGATGTTCTAGGATCACTCCAAAAGCCCCATCTGAGCCCCTACTCTCTTTTGACAGCGCCTTCGAACCAGCATCGATAACAGCTTGACCAGGTATAGAGGTGCTGACTACCGAACTGACTACCGAATAAGCCACCTCATCAGAATCAGCAACACCTATGTGAAGGTCCTCTACATCATAAAATATACAGGTGCCTGATCGTATCTCAGTTAGGGTCCCCATTTTGTGGCTGTTCCATATAGTTGGAGTCGATCCACCGCTGATTATTTCCGGGTGAGACCCCGCGGTTGCTAGACTGTCAATGATTTTGGAAAGCCTGCTATTTATTTTTTCCAGTCCCTCTTCTTGACAATTCTGTTGCATCCTAATGTGTCCTGGATAAAACATGATACCTTTGTATTCAGCTGAAGAGTCCTGTTTAACTAGCTGAGCAAGGTCAACAATTTCTTCAGTGCTTTGTAATCCAACTCTCCCCATTCCAAGATCAGCCTCCACCAAGATCCTGATCTTGCGACCGGCTCGTTCAGCTGCTTCTGTTGCGGCATTCAAAGTTTGTGCCGAATCAATCCCCATCATTAAATCTACCGAATGGGGAATATTCATAATCCTATCCAACTTTGATTGGCCCCAAACAGGATAAGCAACCAACAGATCATCGCATACGGTAGCCATTACTTCAGCCTCACGAGGTGTTGCCACTGTCAAACCAATCGCGCCGGCTTCCATCTGAATAGCTGCAATTGCTCTGGATTTATGTGTCTTGACGTGTGGCCTCCAATCAATCCCATGCTTTTGGCAGTACTTCGTGGCCTTAGCAGCGTTAGCTTGAACCTTATTGCGATCCACAAGCGCAAAAGGTGTCTCGACCAGATTGGAGTCAAACAAATTGCGATGCCTCAGTTTTACGGTTTGTGTAGCCCTTACCCTTATTCCAATGCTTGTTTGAGTGCACTTTCAAAATCTGGATCCTTCTCAGCTATTGGGCCTATTCTATTATATAGTATAGTCCCGTCCCTTCCGATCAAAAAAGAAGCTGGTAAGCCAACTACGGAAAATATATCCGTGGAAGTCATAGACGGATCCAACCCAATGTCATAAGTCACTGAGTTTTCGTTTAAGAATGTCTTGATCATATCTTCTGCCCCTGGAGAATCAACAGAAATCCCCAAAATGTTGAGACCTTGATCTTGAAATCTTTCGTAAGTTTCCTGGAGAAAAGGTGTTTCCACCCTGCAAGGAATACACCAAGTCGCCCATATGTTAACAAGTACTGTTTCTCCTTGGTAATCGGATAATAGCACCGGCTCACCGGTTTCCAGCATCTCTGCTTGAACCTCAGGAGCCATGTCCCCAGTCCGGGGGACACTCGGAAGCTCTACTCCATCCAGGCACCCTGACAGTAGTAGCACAATATTGAGGGTAAATGCTAGGCTGGTCTTCGAAAACATGCTTGCTCCATTTTTTGTCATTAGTCCATGGGAGTGGCCGAATTAAAGCTCAGCAGCATCTCCCTGGCATCCCTTGATGGCCCCAAAAACTCCAATGAACCAGGCTCAAGAAATGATCCATGTTACTTCAATGATAAAAGAACTTATTTAGTTATGAACCCCTGCACCAGGAATCTGACGCTTCCCGCACAATGTGCATCATAGGCGTACCTTGACAAGCGCAATCGTTCTTATACATTCGTTAGACAGTACTTATACATCTTTTACCAACCACAACCGGAGCAGCAAATGTTTGTTCTCGCGGGTCCCCTTAAGCCGCCTGGTATCACTTTTGCAGTATTTGGTTATATTGTCGCTACTAAAAATCTTTCAATAGGAGTTTTAGCACATGCAGACTCGTGACTTACATCCCATGACAAGACCATCTGTGCTGTGCTCCCTTGTCATCCTTCTTTCCTTTATAGCACCAACCACTGGTCACGGGCAATATTTCGGACAAAACAAAGTCAACTACGAAGACTTTGATTTCAAGATTATTAAGACGCCTCATTTTGATGTGCACTTCTATCCCGAAGAAGGCGCTGCGGTAGAAGATGCAACGAGGATGAGCGAACGTTGGTATGAGCGTTTTGCGCGCCTTTTCGAACACGAATTCGAACAACCCAAACCAGTCATTTTATATGCAGATCACCCAGACTTTCAACAAACAAACACACTTTCGGGCCGTCTAAGCCAAGGTACAGGCGGTGTGACCGAAGGTCTTAAAAATAGAGTAATCATGCCTCTGACCGGATCGTACTGGGACACAGACCACGTTCTCGGTCACGAGTTGGTTCATGCTTTTCAATACAATATAGCTCAAAGTAGAAGCTCTTCTGGATTAAGAGGGCTGATGTCCCTGCCCCTATGGCTAATTGAAGGCATGGCTGAATATCTCTCGGTTGGGAGAGAGGATCCTCTAACTGCCATGTGGTTAAGAGATGCCATTCGGCGAGATGATCTTCCAACCATGACCCAGATGACTAATGAACGTCGCTTTTTTCCATATCGATTTGGGCAGGCCTTGTGGGCCTACATTGGTGGCACATACGGCGACGAGACTATCGTGGAACTCTTCAGGGCCGCCCTGAGAGTAGGCTGGGAACCCGCTATCGAAGAAGTTCTACTTATGTCATCCGACAGTCTTTCCGCTGATTGGAAACAAGCAGTCCAAAGCGAATACTTACCTCTGATGCAAGGTAAAAGAGACCCCGCTGAATCAGGAGCTCTTCTACTAGCTCCTTCAACTGGCGCAGGTAACCAAAACATTTCTCCTTCAGTGAGTCCAGACGGGACAAAAGTGGCTTTCCTGTCCGAAAAAGATCTTTTCAGTATAGATCTTTACATTGCCGATGCCCGCACAGGGGAAATAGAAAAGAAATTGATAAGTGCTAATTCTGATCCCCATTTCGATGCCCTTGGATTCATGGAAACTTCTGGTGATTGGTCACCCGATGGAGGGCAATTCGTTTTCACCGTGACAGCACAAGGAGACAACGAACTCGCAATCATTGATGTCGAGAGTGGAAATATCACAAAAAAAATCGATGTTGAAGGGATTGGTGCAATTAAGAGCCCTGCATGGTCCCCTGATGGCGCCTTCATTGCTTTCTCCGGATTAAAGGGTGGCATCAGTGACATATACACCTGGAATATCGATACCGAAGAATTAGATCAGTTGACCGACGATAAATACGCCGATCTGCAACCCACATGGTCACCTGATCAGTCTAGCATAGCATTTGTTTCAGATAGATATAACGGTTCAGACTTCGATCAGTTAACCTATGGCAAATTTGGCTTAGCTTTTCTTGACTTGGAATCCGAAGAGCTCTCCACCCTCGAACCATTTGGAGAGGTCAAACATACCAATCCTCAATATGCCCCTGACGGCCGAAGCATCTATTTCATCTCAGATCAAGACGGATTTAGCGATATCTATCAATACACCTTCGACAGTGGAGACCTTCGGAGGATCACTGATATACAGACTGGAGTCAGCGGAATTACTGGAATGTCTCCAGCTCTCTCTGTAGCGAGAGAAGCCGGGACTATTCTATTCTCAGTCTTCGACAATTTTGAATTTCATATCTACTCCCTGCAACAGGGACAGGCAAACGCTGGGGGCCAGCCTATCAACACATTTTCAAGCAATAACCCTGGGCGCTTGCTACCTCCAAGCGACCCTCAAACACCACAGGGGACCAATCTAATTAGGAATTATTTGGCTGATCCTTTCACTGGGCTTGTTCCCAACGATACTTATCCTGTTGAAAGTGCAGTGGACTATAACTCATCCCTCCAATTGGACTATGTGGGACAACCTAGTATAGGAGTTGGGACTGACAGGTACGGTAACTATGCCTCTGGTGGAGCATCTGTGTTTCTTAGTGACATGTTGGGGAACCGATCTTTAGGGGCAATGCTGATGGCGAACGGTAGGGTGAAAGATTTCGGTGGTCAAACCTTTTACTTAAATCAAGAAAACCGGCTTAACTGGGGTCTTTCAGTTGGACGAATACCTTATCTCTATGGCTACTCTTCTTACGGTAGTAGCGGAGGTGCTGTGAATATCCAACAGACCACACAACGAATTTACATGAGCCAAGCGAGCTATTTGCTGGCCTACCCATTCTCAACTACTAGGAGAATTGAGAGCAATATAGGTGTGCAACGAATATCCTTTGATTTGGAGCGGGAAACTTTCCAGTATATCATGAACCGATGGCGTCCAATTGAACGAGTCTCTATACCCACACGTGATGCTGTTAACCTAGCTACAGCTTCAATAGCACTCGTTGGTGACAACTCAAATGCTGCATTCACCTCCCCAGTCAACGGGGGGCGTTACAGACTCGAAACCGGTTACGCCGCCGGAACAAAAAACTTTACGTCTGTTATAGCAGATGTAAGGCGGTACTTCAGTCCTAGCAATGCGATTACATTTGCCGTACGAGGATTGCATTTCGGACGATACGGTAACAATCTGGATCCAAACAGGACAACTGCCGCTATTCAACCGTATTTCCTCGGTTATGAGACTTTTGTTAGAGGCTACTCTTACGAGAGCTTTAACGCTGCTGAGTGCCAAGCTTCCGCATTGGCCATAGTCGGAATGGCTACTTCTGGGTGTCCAAGTTTTGATAGACTCTTTGGACATCGGCTGGCAGTTGCCAATGCCGAAATCAGGTTACCTGTCGTAGGCACTTCGCAGTTTGGTTTTCTTAATTTCTCTGCATTGCCAACCGAACTGTTCGCTTTTGCTGATGGCGGATTCGCATGGAACGACAATGATGAACTGGATTACCGATTTGTCAGATCCGACAGTGAGAAGGTTCCCGTTTTCTCCACGGGTGTAGGAGCGAGAGTGAATATATTGGGGTTCATGATACTAGAGATCTACTACGCACAGCCTTTTCAACGACCGAACAAAGGAAGCCATTGGGGCTTCTCACTTGCACCTGGATGGTAAGAAAAGAACAAGCGGGCCTAAATATCAGCTACGACTTACGACTCTAGATCTTTAGAAGATTGAAATATTGATGTAGCGTCTGGGATTATCCCGCAGATCATCCATCAAAAACCTAGCACTTTCGAGTGCGTCTTTCAGACTGTGAAACAGTTCATCATCAGTCGACAGCTTGCCCAAGGTGCCCTGCCCATTGTTGATTCTGTCTAGCACTGAACTAAGCGAAGCCATTGTACCCTCGAAATCCGATACTCTTTCCGTAAGTGTTACTACCAATGAATCAGCTCTTACCACGGTCCCCAACAACTCTTCTCTCAATTCTGGGGTCGCACCAGCAAGGTCTTCAGCTGCACTACTTAAGGCGGTGATCAAACCCTTAATCTCTTCACTTTCAGATCCCATGACATCTGCTACTTCCTCAAGTATAACTTCTAAGTATCTTGCCCCTTCATCCACTGACTGAATAGTCGAATCGGACAGCAGTGCTGCAATCTGGTCCAAAACCTCCATCCCCTTTCCCCCCAGGGACTCGGTATCATCAAAAAGACTTTTGGCCACTGAACCCGGAAGTACGGCTCCCTCTCCAATCTCCCCTGGCCCTGCTCCTGGTACTATCTCTACTGTCCGTGGATCCATTATTCCTGTACTAACGAGCTGGGCTCTTGAACCTACTGGTATGCGCCATTTTCCCTCTACCTCAAGAATCACTGTCACTTCCTCATTCTGTGCCTCTAGATTGAAGTCGTGCACTCGTCCTATCGGAACGCCTCGCATTTGAATCGGGTCACCCTTTCTGAGGCCCATTACATCAGTAACTGTAGTAGTCACTTTATAGCGACCTCTGAATGTAGCTGGATCAGTAAGCAAATACAGCATGAACACAACAGCTGAAATACCTAAGATGACAAACACCCCTACCCTTGTCTCTCTCTGCGCAGCAGGCGTGGGCATATTTCTAGCCGCATTATTCTGTGTGGACATATTATCCTCTTTTCTAGCCACTGAGTTCTCCCTTTCTAT
>JBJKYO010000055.1:0-71191 GCA_045561015.1 Longimicrobiales bacterium
AAGCAACCCTGATTATTTAACATGGCTTCGACAGAATGTTCCAGTCACCGCTGACGAATGCCACGTCCAGACAGTACTAGTAACGGCTAAACTTAGTCCAAAACCATAATTGACATACACGTAATATCTTTAAATTCTGCTAAAAGGACTCATCACCCCTGCGATCTACTACTAACCTCCCCTCAACGAAAACCATTATTGGAAGTGCATCATACTCAAAAGGATGCCCCTCCAATACCATAAAATCAGCCTGTTTGCCAGATTGAATGCTTCCCAGTCGGTCCCCTAACCCCAATATTTCAGCTGCGTTTAAAGTTCCCATCTTAAGAGCTTCCACTTCGGCTGTCCCATTTCGAAATGCCCAGGCGGCATTTAATGCAGGTTCACCCCCCAATCGACCTATTGGCGAAGCTCTCCGAGAGCCGCCTGGACCGAAAAATGCCACCTTGACACCGGCTTGACTCAAGATCGCGGGTCCTTCCATACTCCACCCAGAACCACCACCTCTAATCTCTGAAGATGCTGCCCCAGAGTTGCCCAAGATCACTCCTGCTCCAGCCTGAGCCAATTCATCAGCGACTTGATAGGCTTCCACCCCACCAGCAATTACCAAATTCAAATTGAACCTTTGTGAAATCTCAATGGCTTTGCGGATTTCCTCCACCTTGTTCGCCTGAAAAATTGCGGGAACTTCTTTATGAATCACTGGCAATAGTGCCTCTAACCTTTGATCGTAGTCATGAGCCGATTTGTTCTCTCCATAAGCCTCAGCATTTCGCAGACTATTGCTTATGAGGTCGGAAGCAGCTTCAAGTGTGGCTGGTATATCAGCGTTTTGGTTCCAGAACTGAGAAGTTTGAGAAGTCAAAGAAAAGACTAGGCTACTGGGCTCTTTAATTGCCATCTCTTCAAAATTCAAGCCCACTGGTTGCACAACCACTCCAGATCCTCCAATGAAATTTTGAGTTCCTGGCGTAACGTTGATAGAAGTAACCCCTACCCCGAGATTCACTTTGTATGAGGGGAACCATGGATCGACAGCATATATTGCATTCATTTCAGGGACCACCGGCTCCGTGATTTCGTCATTCTGGACCTGCCATTTGAGGTCACCGATCCAATCGTTGGGGAATGCTCTGGCTAAAATCCACCCAGGCAGTATCACCCTCCCCCCAATGTCCATGATTGGAATTCCCTCTGGAAGGCTTTCCAATGTCCCTATCTCTTTGAAATCCCCTTTTTCAACTAAGATTGTTGCGTTTCTTAACTCTCCATCACCGACGGTAAAGAGGTGAGCATTCGTTATTGCGAATGTACTGTCGTGACTGGTTAAATCGCCTTTAATTGTCTGAAATGGTCCGACGGAGCGTGGTCGGTCGGTCTGCAATTCTGTTTCTCTCTCATACTCAAGAACTCCGTCCACGATAACACGCTCTATGCGATCCGCCGTCAGGTCCAAAAAATGCCCATCTAGCAAGACCAGGTCAGCATCTTTCCCCTCTTCTATGCTACCGACTCGATCCTCCAACATCATAGCTTTAGCACCATTGATCGTCATAACCTCCAATGCCTGCATGTCAGTCAAACCATGTCTGGCGAGGAAAGCACCATACTCTCGGAAATCCTTGAAATGTTGGTTTGACATATCTGTCTGAATACTTGCTGAAACGCCTGCATCCAAGAGGTCTTTCAGAAGATTTCGGGGTTTATCGTCCCCAAAATATTGGACAATCATCATCGGACCAATAACTGGTACGATTTTTGTCTCTTTAATTAGATCAATGATAGGAAACACTTCCTCTGCATGCCCCAAAGCCAAACGATCGATGAAGCCATATTTTCTAGCCAGCCGCATCACCATCATAATTTCACTGGGATAATGTGAGTGTGCATGCACCATCACTTCTCCACGGATCACAGCAGCAAAAGCTTCAAGGCGTTCATCCACTTCTGGAGGCTCTGTAAGTTCCCCTAATTCATACTTGTCTTGCTCCCCTATGTAGATACTAGCACGTCTAAAATATTCATCTGCAGTCGCATACCAACCCATCACTGTCTGTGGTGTCTCTCCAGGCCGCAAATTGATCAAGGGTCGCACTGCCATCTTCAAATCTACATAGGGTTTGAAAATCATTTCATCACTGGGAACACTTTTCATTTTCAAAGCGACTGACTGACCGCTACTTATAATTCCACTTCCAGAACGAGTAATCACTGAAGTGACTCCTCCGGAAAGCGCTACTTGAATCATTGGGTCTTCCAGGTTCAAGTTTTCGACGGCTTTCCATTCTGCAGTCACAGGACCAGGTATGGACCTTCTTCCTGATCTATCCAATGCAATATGAGAGTGCGCATCTATCATCCCAGGTATCACAACTTGCGCCTCATACTCCTTGAAATTGGACGGACGACTTACCGACTTGCCAATTTCAATGATCTTTCCGTTGCGAACTAAGATCTCGCCTTCCAGTATTGTCCCGTTGGTAACCGTATGAATCTTTGCAGCCCTGATTACAATCGCTTCCTGGTGCTGGGCACCCTGCAAAACCGCCACCGCTCCGAACGCATGTAGAGCTAAAAAGGCCACTAGCGGTGCACTCAGCACGGCTGAGTCCATTAGCCTCAACTTTCTCAGCATAACCCTCATATTCCTTCCAGTTTAGAAAATTATTTAATGCCAATGCCCACCAAAGGGCTGACCTCGCAGCCAATCTTGTTCAAGCCAGGTGTACCAAAGCTCTGATCGCTGTATCCAATCCATTGCAGGTTGCCCTATGGGAGCCCCAGGTGGCGGTGAAACTTGATTGATTTCTCGGAAGTTCTCCGCCGGCCTATTTAGAAAGCGTTTAATATCTCTTACTAGGAATCCAGCTAAGCTTCCTTCTTGTTGCTCGTACGAACCCATTCCTTCACTTACCATCTCTAACGTCGATGAGGCTATTCCTCTTACTTCCATCATCGGAGAGTTGACCGCTAGCCACTTTACTCTGTCCACTACAACACCCACTACGGCTCTTTTCACTGACATGTCATATGGACTGTCCGTTTCTGCACCTAGCGTAGCATCGAACAATCTTGAAAGGACATCACGCAGACCAGGTAGATTGGGATCCAAGGCTTTCTGCTCTACTAAACGAGCCGCTCTGCTTTGTTCTAAAAGAAAATTGACTGTATGACTTGCAGCTACCACAGCTGGAGTTACCGCGTCGAATGCCGAACCAGTATACCTAGGAAACATTTCCCGATGCGGACCATATCCTGGGGGCCTCGGTGGTATCAAACTTAAAATGTGGTCGGGTATTTTCAATTCTGATAATTCCAAAGTCCTCATCAATGCGTCTATAGCTGCATTTTGAGCTTGAGCCGAGACTCTCTGAAACGGTTGGAGCCCATCCCCTCTCATTGCATAGGTATATTCCACACCACCAACAGCCGAAGCAGTCGATTCTACCTGGAAACGGTGATGCAGATAAAGCGGAACTAACGTCTCTTCGATCGTGGCCATTGGAGCGCCTGACTGAATCGCCTTTTCTCCAAATCGTCTCATCGCAGCAGCTCTCACATCCATCATCCTATTGAGTTCAACCCCAACGTCATTTCCATTTGCCCATTGGTCCGCTTGTGGAGTAGTTGCGATATCCTGATTCGACATGTAAAGAATGTCGTCTCCCCGTGCCACTTCTAACATTCTGTTCAATTCTTCTGTCTCATTTGTACCAGCTGGAAATTCTCGATAACCGTAATTCACAGCGACCTTATCCCATTCCCCAATATCCACATCATAGACTTCGGAGTAATCCAGTGACCCATCACTATTCAGATTCACCAGATGATGTGGGTAATCCATTACAGAGATGCGTCCTGCCCCACTGTTGTAATAATTATGGCCCAAACCAATAGTGTGGCCTACTTCATGTGCTGAGAGCTGACGAATCCGTGCTAAAGACCATTCTGCTAATTCAGGCGGTGTTTCATCCCCATTTTCATAAGGTGACAACAATCCCTCAGCAATCATATAGTCCTGGCGAATCCTTAGAGAACCTAGCGTAACCACACCCTTAACAATCTCTCCAGTCCTTGGATCTGTTACCGATCCTCCAGTACTCCATCCCCTGGTAGACCTATGGACCCAATTAATCACGTTATAACGAGCGTCAAGTGAACTAATACTATCTGGTCTCATTTCAACTTGAAAAGCATCGATATATCCAGCGGCTTCAAAAGCCTGGTTCCACCATCTGGCACCATCCAAAAGAGCAGACCTTATCGGTTCCGGAGTCCCAGGGTCCAAATAATAAACTATGGGCTCGACAGCTTCACTCATTCGGGCCGACGGATTCCTCTTTTCCAGACGGTGACGTCTTATAAAACGCTGAGTCATAGGCTCCCCTAAAGGTACAGCGTAGTCCTGATAGGTCACTGCCCCATAACCAGCTTGAGGGTCGAAGGCTCTTGGAACATAATTGTCATCTGGAACTTGTACGAAAGAATGGTGCATTCGAATGCTTGCTGCTTCACCTGTTGCCGCTACACTACCCACTCCTTCGAAATTAGGGTTGCCACCTCCGAAGCCTCTTCTTCCCCCACCTCCACTGCCAGGTTGCTGGACAAACGTTAACTCTGCCTCCATCTCCGTATTAGTCGGAAATGAATTCGTCATTTCCATATATATCGAACTTCTATCCGTATCCAGTCGATAAGTTCCAGGCTGCATTCGCTGAGCGGCATTTATAGCATCCCTCAAAAGGAATTGGGTGGCGTTAACCAAAACCCTATCCCCTGTTTGTGCTTCTGCTGTGAAGCTCCACAATACTGATCGAGCAAAAGCGTCTCTTACTGCTTTCACTTCACTGAGATTATCCGTGATAGCCCTAAATTGGTAGTTAGGTTGCACCATCAAAATTTTCCGCCCTACCTTTTCAAACTTGACCATCCTCGATCCTCGTAGGGCCCCTCGATCCAAACCAAGATCATTAGACCCCAAGCCAGCTCCATAACCCACATAGTGGATCATCTCTTGGTTCAACTCGGGCACCTCCATCCACAGTTCACCCATGTCTTCATCCCAATACAACGGCAGGAATCCATCCATCTTTTGCATGCCTTCTGTCATCTCATCGATGGAAGGTAAACTGCCAGTGTTCCTCTCCCCTTGAGCTTCAGATGCTACCAGAACAGAACTCGCTCCGAATATTTGCAACAACACTAGGGACATCGTCATAGCCATCATCTTTAATTCTTTGCAAAACATTGCTGGATCTCCTCGTCAAACAAGATATGGTTTTTATTTATCTGCTAAACACAACCTCAACCAACATGCACCAAAATTCATCTTGATGCGAATCTCTACGCTGGACAGCCTACCTGATCGAGTGCAACCATAAGCAACTAATCTCAGGTGGGTTTTTATTTGCCCTATCGTAGAACAAATCCCATCGTTATGCGATAAGCAATTTATATGTTAAGCCAATTATTGAACTAATGCTCTTATTTAAGGAGGTTACCAGGATGCAGTCATTTCTCATGCGAATCTGTGTCGCAGCAACGATTTCTGCGACGATGATACCAGGATCAGCTTCAGCACAAAACCCTGATCCTCGTTTAGAAGATCTCAAGAACGAGGCCTTAACCCTCGTAGAAGGCCGTGCGAAACAGGTTCAGGAAATAGTCGATCATCTCTTTAGTTTCGGCGAACTGGGAATGCAAGAGTTCGAGACCCAGAAATATCTGACTGGAATCTTGGAGGAGGCAGGATTCGAGATTGAGCTGGGAGTCGCAGGAATGCCGAGTGCATGGACTGCTCGCTGGTCGAATGGAACAGGGAAGCCAGTAATCGCTCTAGGATCCGACGTTGATGGAATTCCACAGTCGAACCAAAAGCCTGGAGTTGCTTACCGAGAGGCTATTCTTGATATGGCACCCGGACACGGCGAGGGCCACAACTCAGGACAAGCTGTCAATATAGCTGCTGCTCTTTCCGTGAAAGATCTCATGGAACGAGAAAATATCGACGGAACCCTACTCATCTGGCCTGGTATTGCCGAAGAATTGGTGGTTGGCAAAGCATTTTTTGTACGAGAGGGAATCTTTGACGGTGTAGATGTCAATCTGTTTACCCATGTAAGTAACAACTTTGGCATGTCCTGGGGACAACGAGGAGCCAACGCTCTGATGTCGGTTCAGTACCGGTTTACAGGAGAAACTGCACATTCAGCAGGATCACCTTGGAGAGGCCGATCCGCCTTAGATGCTGTCATGCTCATGGCGAACGCATGGGAATTCAAGAGAGAACATGTCCGTCCGTCACAGCGGTCCCACTATATCATCGTAGACGGTGGTGACCAACCCAATGTTGTGCCTCAAACCTCTACCATTTGGTTCTATTTTAGAGAAGTCAACTATGAGCGTACCAAGCAACTGTACGAAGATGCTAACCTCATGGCCCAAGGTGCAGCTCTGATGACAGGCACTGTAATCGACACCATCCAGACTGTCGGCTCAGCATGGAGTCAACACATGAGTAAGCCAGTGGCCGAAACTACCTACGCCAATATACAAAGGGTTGGACTCCCTGAGTGGTCTGATGAGGATATCTTGATGGCAACGGAGTTCCAAAAGGAATTGGGGCAACCAGAATTTGGTTTACCCACCGTAATCGGTGAGCTAGCTGGACCGGTCAACCTAGCTTTATCACTAGGGAGCGGTTCAGACGATATCGGAGACATCTCCTGGAATATGCCCACGGTCACTCTTCGATTCCCAGCCAATATGCCTGGGGGCCCGGGACACAATTGGGCCAACGGAATCGCTATGGCTACACCTGTCGCTCATAAAGGAAGTCTCGCCGGTGCCAAAGTTCAGGCATTGACGCTACTCGATCTCCTGCTTGACGGAAAAACGGTTGGTGCAGCCTGGGATTACTTCAATGATGTTCAAACCTTGGAACAAGAATATATTCCATTTATTACTCCTGACGATAAGCCAGCCACCTTCCTGAACGCAGAACTGATGGAAAAATGGAGGCCATTGATGAAACCCTACTACTACGATGCTAGTAGGTTCGATACCTACTTGGAACAACTCGGAATCGATTATCCCACCGTCAGAAGTAGGCCGATCTCAGAAGATAAAAGGTAAGAATGTTTGTGAGAGTTCGGGGATGGCCTATGTAAGTCCCCGAACTCTCAGTGACAAAGACTCTGGTTGTTGCCTAAAGTTTTCTCACTACTATCAGCCCATACCGCTCTTTCCCTACCTCTCTACAGTCTATCCTACCAAGGACTTCATCTACCAATTCGATCATGCGCCGACTATTTCCACAAATGATAGTCAATGGACATTCTTCCTGGTAACGATAAACGAAATTCTCTACTAATAGATCAACTTCATGATGCCTGACACCATGGAGATCCAAAAAGATCCCAGGCTGATGTTTCTTGCGTGTCACCCTTGAGTCTTTAGACATTTCACACTCGACTATAGTCGCTCCAAAACGTTAATTTAATTCTTGTTCTCATGAGTCACTTGGTGTGAAAACCTTTTTCAACCAGCGACGACGGACACCTGGAATTTCGCCTTTCAGATTGCCCTTTTGGATCAAACCACGACCCAAAACATGGTTCTTCCATTTCAAAGGTATAAATCCGTAATCATTCACAGAGACCGAAATGCTTTCCTCATTTAACAACCCATCCCATTCTTCCTTAGAGGGGCTATATGCAATCGATGAGATACCCCTCTCCAAAAATCGCAATATGTCATTGGTAGGTCTCATTTCGTCACGAAACACTGGTGCCATAGCCCTTAAACCGACCGATAAGACTCTGCAATGTTTGCTCTCAAACCAATCATCGCTAGGCCATTGGTCACAACCATGCAACCAAAGATCCTTTCCCCTCAATAACCAATTAAAATCAGAATCTAAATCGACTTGGCCGTTTACATACCTAAGCATTCTTTCGATCCCAGTAGCTATAACCTCTTTAACCTCGACTCCAGCCTTCTTTTCTGAAGGAAATTGAACAGCGGAATCCTGCCATCCTGACGACTTGTGTAAACATGCGGGATCGACTCGTTCCTCTTGATGGCGCAAGCGGGCCACAAAGAACCCTCCAGAATCAAGATGGTGTGGATATATTCTACATGTTTTCTCCAAACTTTCGTCGAATACCTTCCCTTCAAAATGAGTCAACCCAGGAGAATGTGGTATCTGTAAGCCGCACTCCTCCAGGCATACTGGCATATCCTTCAAAACAGCATCAATGACCCCTTCATTTTCCTCTGGAGCAAAAGTGCACGTCGAATAAACCACAACTCCACCAGGACGCGTCAAACCGATAGCTTTTCTTAACAAAGCTTCCTGACGCTTAGGCACCGATTGGCGAAATTTTTTGGATTCTTTTATTCGCCTGTTGCTCTTACGCCTTGATGTTCCTTCTGCAGAGCACGGTGCATCCACTATAACTCTGTCAAAAAGAGATGTCTCCGGCAATCTAAGTCCATCCCCAGAAACCACCATAACGTTGGAATGAACTAAACGATAAATATTAGCCATCAAAGCTTGTAATCGACCCTCATTACGATCGACTGCTACCAGACAACCCGTACCTTCCATTAAATCAGCAATCTGTGTGGTTTTACCTCCCGGAGCGGCACAAAGATCTAGAATTTTTTCTCCAGGTTTAGGTCGTAAAGCCAGGGCGGCTATTCCTGTAGAAACCTGCTGCACATAAAAAAGGCCAAGCCAATGTTCTATCGTGTCTGCAATGTTAAATGGACCTTCGAGTACTCTGATAAAACTGTCGATCCCCTTTACCGCTTCCACTGAAAAACCCTGATCTTCTAGCCGATCCATCAATTGTGCAGATGAAATCCTGCCTGTCCTGGCCCTTATGGTAGTAGGATCCCTCCCTTGAATGGAATCCTGAAAGGATTTCCAGTCGGGAATTATCTTGCGATACCGATCAAATGACATTTCTAACCACGATCAACGGTTCTTAGCTTCCCTAACTTGTGGTCGCCATCTGCCGCGACTACTCCGAATGCGATAAATCATCAAAACTGTGATCAACATTGCTGCCAAGGTAGGCCAATATGTGTCTGCTTTCACCTGCCAATAGAAATGAACTACACCCATGATCGTCGCTACATAAGCCAACCTATGAAGTTTCTTCCAGCGCTTACCCAAACGGCGAATCCAGCCCTTAGTGGAAGTGATCGCAAGCGGAATCAATAAGATCCACGCAGTGAATCCGATGGAAATGTAAGGTCTCTCCAAAACATCTTCTATGATGAACTCAAAATCTAAAGTCTGGTCCAACACAGCATAAGTTAAGAAATGCATTGTCAAGTAAAAAAATCCAAAGAGGCCCAAAGGACGACGAATTTTTATGATCTCATTCCACCCTATAACCGCTCTTAAGGGAGTAATCGCCAGTGTCACTAACAAAAATATGAGGGAAATATCCCCCAATCGGTGTAAAATTTCCTCTATCGGGTTGGCACCCAGCCGATCATCCAAAAATCTCCAGACTAACCACACAGTCGGCATTAATCCTGCAAACCAAGTAACCGACCTGAGTACGATTAAACGCAATCTTTTCCTTGATTGCGATTCCACAGTTGAATCAGACACAGACTGACTAGTAATGAGTTCGAAGATCCATACCAGAGTATAGGCTTGCAACTTCATCAGCGTATCCATTGAACATCAGGGTCCGTCTTCTTCTAAACTCTCCTATGCGTCTCTCACGAGCTTGGCTCCAACGAGGATGGGGCACATCTGGATTAACATTAGCGTAGAACCCATACTCATGAGATGCCGAACGTTTCCAGGTATTCATGGGCATCTGCTCTAGGAATCGCATACTTACTATCGATTTAATGCCTTTAAATCCATACTTCCAGGGTACCACAAGCCTGATCGGCGCACCATTTTGGTTAGGTAAAGTTTTACCGTAGACGCCAGTAATGAGCATGGTAAGGGGATGTTTAGCCTCATCCAAACGAAGCCCTTCTACATATGGCCACCTCAATACTCCATATCTTTGACCAGGCATTTGCTCCAAATCGTGAAGAGTTCTAAACTCCACAAAACGTGCACTTCCAGAAGGTTTTGCCTGATCAATTACGTCCTTTAAAGAAAAACCTTGCCACGGAATGACCATCGACCAAGCCTCAACACATCGCATTCGATAAACCCTATCTTCGATATTCCCAGGTTTAATGAAATCTTCCAGACCGTAAGTCCCTGGATTATCACAAAGACCACCCACTTCAATAGTCCATGGCCTAGGTCTCAAGGTGTGTGCATTTCTTACAGGATCTGACTTTCCAGTTCCAAATTCATAAAAATTGTTATACGACGTTACATCATCAAATGGAGTCAATTCTTCATCTAATTCCGAACGCACCTTGCTCCAATCCTTTTGGGAATTTTCCGGTCCGATTGATCCCCCAATACCAGATCCCATAGAAGCTCCTGCTACAACAGCTGCACTCTTACCTATGAACTCACGACGATTTACATACACGCCCTCTGGAGTCATCTCAGATGATGGAATTTTTCCCGACTTGCCTATCAGCATTATTGCCTCCGAAACAGAAATAGAACCATAAGAACAAGATAACCTTTCCCTGGTATAATTTCACTTCCAAGAATAGATCAAACAGGTCATCTGTTATCCGTCAGGGAAAATCTTGTTATTCGTCCCTGAGGACCAACTAGCCAGCCAGCCTCTGGGGAAGCGAAACCAACCGCCCAATAAGTCTCTCTGGTAATTGGGATCCAATTCATGCCCCCATCTAGTGACACATCGCCACCGTCAGGCCCAACTATGACTACCGTCGCAGTGGGCATACCAGGGACTATGGATGAACCATAGATAGGGCCTAAAATCTCCGGAGCCCCCGCAATCTTCCATGTTTCCCCATGGTCTTCCGACAGAGCCACATTATCTGTAAGAACCGTATCGTTGCCAATCACACCACCCATTGCGAGCACACCCCCTTCTCCGATGACCGCCAACGACGTCAGCCCCGCGGACGAACCGCTAACAACTGGAGTGACAGAACTATTCCAGGTTTCCCCTCTATCTTTGGTATACAAGACTCTAGCATTTTCACCATTTCCAGTAGCAACCCAACCTCTGGAATGACTATCTGTAGCTGCACACGTTCCGCTAGCCGCAAATCCGCCCTCTCCAACCTGGGCATCAGGCAATGCAGATTGTTCGATGCGATCCCATGAATCTCCCCCATCAATAGTTCGCAGAAGAAAAAGCTCTTCATCCACCGCATCGCCATAGGCAATTCCTACTTGCTCATCCCAAAAAGCCATGCAGTCCAAAAACCCTTCTGGATGGTCCATTACAAACTGAAGTGACCAAGAATCCCCTGAGTCACCAGTCCTATAGATCCTGGACAGGTCCCCTGTCCCTGCACTTAAGAGATAAGCGGTACTTCCACTAAAAGCTTCCACATCTCGAAACTCTAACATCTCCGCCCCAGGTAGTATCCGAGCCATCCAATTCAATCCACCATCCACAGTCAGCATATAAGTACCCTCATGCCCACTTGCCCAAACTGTGTCTTGGTTAACCACACTCACAGCCTGCAACAAAGCAGTAGTTTGACTCTGCTGAGCCAATGAAGTCACCCGCACCCTAGGATGATCGGGCATAAAACCTCTGGAATCCTGCTCACCGCAACTTTGAGTGCTTACCAGCAGGGTAACACTGGCCAGCCGAAATATGATTTTGTGAGTCACTAGTCACTCCGAAGCAAAATTGACATTATTGTCATACAATAGGGTTAATCTTCTTTACAGTCAGGTGTATCTTTAGTGACAGCTCCATTATTTCACAAGAGAGAAACCCTAAAAGGCAACGACAGAATGATGCATTTTGGACCTACCCATAAACTTATAGTTTTTAGCTTACTGTTTTTGGCCTGCTCCCCCAGCCACGTTGACGAAAAACCCAGCAAAGTCATCATGTTCATTGCGGACGGTGCTGGTGTAGAGCAATGGACCCTGGCTCACTTCGCAAATGCGAACTTAGCTGTAGGCCAAATGCCCGTTGCAGGCCTGATGGATACTCGCGGATCAGATCACGAAGTGAGTGCCAGTGGTCCTACAGCAACAGCTATCGCGACAGGAACCCGGAGCTTCATAGGAGCTGTCGGAGTTGGTCCCGACAGTCTTCCCAGAGAGTCCCTTTTGGAGATAGCCCACCGACAAGATTGGGGGACAGGCTTAATTACAACTACAAGCATAACAGACGCGACTCCAGCTTCATTTGCCGCACACGTTCCAAGCAGAACACAGCGAATAGAAATACTAAAACAAATGATTGATTTACCCGTCAATGTTTTGTTGGGAGGCGGATCAAGAATGATGCAGGTAATAGAATCACAGGATTTGATAGAAATACAGACACTGATTGAAGACCGCTACACTTACACTGAAGATCTGCTCGAACTGAAAATGCTTTCTCAAGACTCGACGGCCAATAACATTTTGGGTTTGTTCTCTCCTGGGGAAATGGCCATGGCGCTGCAAGGACGCTCACCCAGCCTAGCGGAAATGACGGCGGCAGGAATAGACATTCTTGAACATCACCCGAATGGATTCTTTCTACTCATCGAGAATGAAGGCTCTGACACATATGCTCACAGAAATCTTGGACGTGATGTACTAACAGCTGAGATGCTGCACTTTGACGAAGCCATCCGCATTGCACTCTCCTACCAAGAAAAACATCCAGAAACTCTAGTGGTAGTTACCTCTGACCATGAAACTGGAGGCATAAGCCTAAGAGGCGATGAAGACAGAAACATAGTTATGGATTACGCCACCACCAGTCATACGGCAGCACTAGTTCCTCTATTCGCAAAAGGTCCTGGAGCAGATCGGTTAGGCGGACTCAAAAGAAATGACCAAGTAGGTAAAATCCTTGCGAGTCTGATGGATTTTTCCTCAGATTAAGTAAGTATTTGTGAGCCCTTAGCTCACAGAAAACAATTGACTTGTCTTCTCTCAGCATTTTAAACAAACGTTTTAAATACTCTTCACCTTGCGCAAACACCCATGTCGAGTGGAAGTTGTGAGCAAATGTAGTGTTGTGGCAATGTAATCATGGGGAGAATTACTATGGCAAACTTGACTAGAAGAGCTATGCTTGGGACCTCAGGGGGGCTCATTGCTGGAGGGCTCTTGAAAACCAAAGCAGATGCTATCTCTTTTGCAGATAACGAATCCGAAAATACAGTCCAAGATCAAGATCCTACAAAAGTCTTAGGTAGGTTGACTAGTGAAGTGGGCCAAAGAGCTCCTGAGGAACAACCTCGACGGCTTGTTAGAAACCCCAATGTCTCACACTCGAGTTCATCCAGAACTCCATTGCACCAACTGCAGGGAATCATAACACCAGCTGACCTTCATTTCGAAAGACATCATGCTGGTATACCAACCATCGCCCCCGACCAATACGAATTGCTGATTCATGGTATGGTTGACCGACCCATGAAATTCACTTTGAGTGACCTGAAGCGTTTCCCCTCAGTGTCAAAACTGTACTTCATAGAATGTTCTGGTAATGGTGGTTCCTCCTACAACAAAAACGCCTCACGCGAGGTGGATCCCCAACAGATGGATGGACTAACGAGTACCAGTGAATGGACAGGCGTCCCCTTATCAACACTACTCCAGGAGGTCGGTGTGCAGAAAGGAGCCACCTGGTTAATGGCTGAAGGAGGAGATGCAGCAGTGATGGCTCGAAGTATACCCATTGAGAAAGCTTGGGACGATGCAATGATAGGTTACGGTCAGAATGGAGAAGCTATTAGGCCGGAGCAGGGATATCCCGCAAGGCTTCTTCTACCTGGATGGGAAGGCAACGCTTCCGTCAAATGGATTCGTCGAATAGAAGTTAAGGACCAACCAACTATGACTCGGGACGAGACATCAAAATACACTGATCCTCTCAAGGACGGCACAGCCAGACAGTTCAGTTTTACCATTGATGCCAAATCAGCCATAACCTTCCCTGCCTATCCTTATGCGTTGACTGAACCAGGTTGGTGGGAGATTCAAGGGGTCGCATGGAGTGGCAGAGGGCGCATCACTAAAGTCGATATAAGCACTGACGGTGGTGAAACCTGGAACGAGTCTAAACTTCATGGGCCTGTGCTTTCCAAATGTCACACCCGGTTTACCTATCCTTGGAATTGGGATGGGAAGGAAACGGTACTGATGAGTAGAGCAACCGACGAAACAGGCTATGTCCAACCGGCATTGAGTACACTAATGGAGGCCAGAGGTGAAGGCACCTCCTACCATTACAACAGTATTAGACCCTGGAAAATCGAAGAAGATGGAAGAGTGTACTTCGGTCAAGGAGAGATTTCATGACCATGACTCAAACTGACACACCCCGATATCGTGATAGAACTACTTTGAATCATAAAATTCCAACCATCTTTTTTGCACTTCTGCTGCTGGGAAATATTGCATGTGCAGATGTCAACACAGAGCCAAATGGAAATCAGGAAACTCCTGGAGGTAGCTTTAACCTAGGTTCGACAGCCAGCGCTTCCGATATCGCAGCTTGGGACTTAGATATGGACCCTAGTGGATCGGGCGCCCCAATTGGCAGTGGCTCCGTATCCGAGGGGAAACAGACTTATGACCTAAAATGCGCCAGTTGTCATGGTATAGACGGTGGGGGTACTCCGCTTGGAGATCAACTGGTAGGACGTGAACCCCTTGAAGGATTCCCATTTGGGCAAGTGAGAGGTCAATACCGGCGTACAGTTGGTAATTATTGGCCGTATGCAACGACTCTCTTCGATTACATTATCCGAGCAATGCCAATGAATGCGCCCGGATCACTTACGGCAGACGAAGCCTATGCTGCTTCAGCCTACATTCTCTATATGAATGATATCATCGATGAGGATGCGGTCATGGATACAGAAAGCCTACCAAAGGTTGTAATGCCAGCAAGGGATCGTTTTGTGATGGACAACCGAACTGGCGGTCCAGAAATACGTTAGAAAAAATGACAATCAAGCAATGTGTGCCTGTTTTTGGCAAGTGGTTCCCACACTAGCGCTCCAATACCTCTGTGCTGTAGACTTAGTTAATTGAACCGCCGAGATAATTAAACCGTCGAGGTGTATTATGAGATCAAAGCAAGTTAGAACTGAAACCGTACTGGGCGCCGTCCTGAGCCTAGTTGTATTTACTGCGTGTCAAGACGGCGTGGGACCAGACTCATACCAAAGTGAACGTCCTTTGGATAACAACGAGTTAGCTATGGATGTGGCGTTAGTAGCCGCCGATGCAATACTTGAGGATATTGATGCATGGGGATCTGACTTCGATTTTAGTATCGGCTTGGGTTTTGAAGCTGCGACTTCAGTAAACAATGAGAAATCATCCAAGAAATTTCACCCTTGCAAACCAGGGCATCACAGAATTGGATGGTCATGTACCCGCGACGTTAGCTTTTTTGATGAAGCTGGAAATAATCAGTCGCAATACGACAAATTGACCACAGAGCGAGTGCACGCAGTCACAGACATCAGTGGAGATGTCTCCAGAGAAAAATGGAGCGCATTGGTCAACCGTGAAAGAGACATGAATATTACTGGCCTCGCTGGGGAAAATACACATAGAACTATTAATGGTAGTGGTACCGTAGAGGTTAGCAAAAGCAAGCATCTTAAAGACGGTAGCGTTCGAGAGTATGATATGACTGGATCTTTTACTAAAACAGACGTAGTCATGCCTGTCAGAGGGACTAAACCTCGTTATCCAATCTCAGGAACAATCACTCGATCTATGCAAGCTCAAGTAGTCAATGGGAAAAAGGGTGATAGAGCCAAATCGGTGGAGATGACCATCACTTTTGATGGGGATTCCACAGCAAACATGGTGGTTAACGGGGAAGAATTAGAAATCGATCTCACAACACGAAAAGGGAAGAACCCACTTAGGAGAAAAAAGGGCAGCTAATTAGCGTGAGATGAGACTTCCTTAAAAAACAGAAGGGATGTTCAAGGAAAAACGATCAAACATCCCTTCTGTTTTTTCTTTTGTACGGAACGCATTATGGAGACAGCTCCCCTCCCGCCTGAATTCCTGTCACCTCTATGCCTGCATCCCTCGCACACAAAGATGAAATAGAAATTTTGCCTTCTACAGCCACACGATCTCCAGCAACGAACTCCTCCAAATCTCCCGTTAGGGCATACAAAATTCCATCATCTGTCAACAGTGCTGGGGCCTCGCATTCAGGAACATCATTCATAATCCTTCCCTCTCGGGATACGTTGCCGTCTGGTCCAAGGACAAAAAATTCGCTTGATAAAGCTATAGGAGCAAAATAAAAGTCAAAAACTATAAAAACATGCGCAAAAGAGGGATCTGCCCAGTCAGGGACTTCGACATCGATAGTCAATTCTCCTCTCTCTGTCGTCAGTGCTTGTCCAATTTCTTCGAATCCCACCTGTGTTGCTCCTATTCCTATTCGAACGGGAGTGATCGCTGGCATTCCACCAGTCGTTAATGTCACAGTCGTTCCAGCCCTCCCTATCCCGGGAGAGAAAGAATCGATTCTCCTAGAAACGTTATGAAAGCTCGATTGCACCTCCTGAGCCATGACGTCTACTGTTCCCTGACAAATCATTCCGAATATCAATATTGCAACGAATGATCGGCATTGCCTTGCCCACATCAAAAACCTCCTTATATCTCAAGCCAAACCTATTACCGTGACTACCTTTTCAGTATTGTTCCTCCAAAAGGATCGGATCCTACATCATATCGATTTTCGATCTGCATACTGTCCATATCTATAATCACAACTTCACCTCCCCTAGGTGTCCCTCTATAAGAGATCTGGACATATAGTTTCTGACTGTCTGGTGAGAACAATGGAAAAGCAGATCCTGGAGCACCAAGGGGTATAGTCGCTACCACCTCTCTCGCATGTGCATCAATGATATGGACATCTTCTGTGCCGCCACGAGTAGATGCCGCAAATCTTCCATCGGAAGAAACGTCGATACGACCCGGTCCTTCCCCTTCAGTTTGAATCACCTCAACAACCCCGTCAGTTTCCATATCTATAACTGTCACCGAGCCATCGTAGTCGGAATGTATCCATGCCTCACCTTCTGGTGAAAATGCAACTCCAACTGGGCCTCCTTGAACTGGAATAATCTTAGTTACCTCGTCCGTTTCCGTATCTAGCACAACCACACGGTCATCCAGACGCATGGGATAGTACATCTTGTCTGTAGCGTGATTTATGGCCAGGAAATGGCCTCCTCTTAACAAAAGGTCAATTTTCTTGAGAACCTTCTGTTCAATAACATCATAAACGACAACACCAGGTATAGCATGGTTTTCTACACCTACATAGAGCTTACTACCGTCCCGATTCAAAGCTATCCCATGCGGAGAAGCAGAAGAAGACTCGAGAGGACCGTAGAAATACTCACTTTCAATCTTACCTAATTCAGTGAAAGTCTCAGTATCTAGGATTACAACATGTGGACCGTTTGGCACGGCTACAAACACAATACCACCATCCGATGTTGCAACACCTTCGTGAGGCTGATTTTCAGCCGTAAACTGATTAAGCACACCCAACGTCGGACTAACCTCATAAACAGTAAAATCTGAATGGCTGAGAGCAATGACTGAGTGTTCCTGAGCCTGACACGCTGTCATAGATAGTATGACTCCTGACAGCGTGAGAATAGTATTTCTAATCATCTTGTTCACTTCTCCTTAACTGAAGCAGACACCCAGGAACTATTCCCGAAAACCTACCGTAACTGAGAATCAACCCCGAATATGCCAAGCCGACAATCTTTAAGAGCTAAGATTATACTAACAGGACTGACAATTGTGATTGTTGATGGATCCTAAGCCTTCAAGCAAAGCAATAGCTTCAGGGTATGGCTGTGTGCGCTGGTAAGGGCCATTGGCCATGTCGGCTGTCGTTTGACCCTCCCTACTCACCGCCATCACATCGGCACCCTTCTCGACCAAATACTGTATCATGTCTGTATCACCTCTGGACGCAGCATGATGCACAGCAGTATAGCCCTGATAATCTCTAGCATTTACATCAGCGCCGATTTCTTCGACAAGGTACTTCATGGCATCCATCCAGCCAGCAGGCACATGTCGGTGTGAGTTTGCTGCGAACCCTTGTCCGTAGCCCACTCCAGAAGCCGCATGAATTGGGTAAACACCAGGCCCTCCCAAGGGAACTACCGGTAGACCAGATTGATCAGATTTCGCGTCTCCATCCCACGCTGGGCGTCTGCGGTCTGGCATCCTCTGAGTTGCTACTTTTGGATCGGATCCATAAGAAACCAACATTTTCATAGCTTGTAAATCAACACCATAAGCTGCCCGCCAGAAAGGTGTGGCCCCTGTCATATTTACCCCTAAAAGACCTCTTCCATACGCCGTGTACCATAAGCGTTTTTTCAATCTTGCATTTGGATCAGCTCCGCTATCCAAAAACATTTTCATGAGTTCTAAATAACCAATTTCCTGCTGAAGATGGGCGTTTGGCTGCTGATACTGTGTCTTAGGAATCCATTGCTGATTAATCACAGCATATAACGGAGCGCCTCCAGCCTCATTGGCTAAATTGACATCCGCACCATTCTCCAGCAATTCAACCGCCAAATCGAAATGTCCATTTATAACAGCTATTAGTAACGGACTTGTTCTCTCAGCGTTTACCTGGTTCACATCTGCACCAGCATCCAACAAGGCTCTGACAGCTGATCTGTGACCCTGCCTTGCGGCATGCAAAAGAGCCGTCATCCCACCAACCTTTCCTATCTGCTCAGCACTGGTTAAGGGACGAGGTTCTTCTTTTTCCTCTGTTGATCCTTCTTTTCCTTCAACTGAAATATCGGAATTGAAATCATCGCATGCATAAGTGGTGGGACCACCTTGTTCTATCGTCAGTAACTTACCTCTCCTACCATCCGAACAGTCTTCCTCTTCCCCTTCCTCCATTGGTGCCGACGAAGATCCAACTGGATTTTCCTGCTTCTTCAGTAATTTGTCTTCAGCAACCATGTCTATTATTTCGGTCTGGATAGAAAGATCCGCACCCTTATCGGCCAAAATTTTGATGGCTCCCACTCTTCCCAAAGATGCGGCAAAAATTAGAGGAGTTTGTCCTGACTGCATTTCTTTGTCATCTATAGAAGCTCCGTGGTCTATGAGTGCTTCAATACTCTTCACATCCCCAGAAGCGGCAGCAAAATGCAGAGAAGTAACCCCCCCGCTCGACGTTCTTTGATTGGGGTCACTTCCTGCTTTCAACAGACTGACAACCATGGGGGAATGGCCTTCTCTGCTAGCTAGGTGAAGAGGGGTATAAGCCCCCATTCGAGTAGTTGCTTCGATACTGGCACCCGCATAAAGTAACATTTCAGCAATGTCTGACTGTCCATTAACAGCAGCCCAATGCAAAGCTGTCATTCCGTCGCCCTGTGCGGCATTAACGTCTGCACCTTGGTACAGCAGGTTCCGTAATACCTCCACGTCATTGCGCATAGCTGCGTCTGCAACAGGTGACTCAAGAACACCAGCACCCGTAAATACAATCGTCAAAAAGAATGTGGCAACTATACTCGAAAAACTTTTGTTTCTCATTTTTTCTCCCTCATTCCTTAACTACGAGAACCTGAATTATTCATTTCCGTCGTTGTCGCACCCATAGATAGAGGGAAAGCACCTGTGCTATCGCCAAAGCTCTCCATATCATCATGGCCCAAGGCATGTAGTAGACTTAGCATGACGTTAGCCGTAGGTGTCCCATCTGGAGCCTTCAGATGAAGATTCCCTTCAAGTTGCCCGTTGGCATGTCCGGCAAACAAAAGCGGAATACGTCTATGGTTATGTACGTTCGGATCTCCCATCGGAGAACCATAAATAACTGCAGATTTATCAAGAAGATTGGAGTCTCCTTCCTGGGTACCCTTTAGTTTTTCCAAAAGGTGAGGAAGAAGACTTACGTGAAACTCATTCAGTCCAGCAAACTCTAGGATTACTTCTTCTTTGTTTCCATGGTGTGAAGTAGGATGGAACGGTAAATCGATTCCGCTCTCTGGGTAGACCCTGTTCAACGCATCCCTGGACAGTTTCAGCGAAAAGACTCTAGTCATGTCATTTTGAAAAGCCAATGCTTGGAGATCAAACATGAGTTTGACGTGCTCTGAGAATGAATCGGGAACACCTGCCGGAGCTTCTGGCAATTCCCTTGCCTCTCCACTGGCATTTTGTGCCTCAATCTTTTGGATTCTTCTTTCAAGCTCTCTGACGTTCTCCAAATAGCTCTCTAATCGGATCCTGTCCTCAGGCCCTAAAGCTCTCGTTATTTCACCCACCTCACCAGCCACCCAATCTAGGATACTGCTATTCGCTCTTCTTCTTTCCGCACGTGCTTTAGGGGTCCCGCCCGCTCCGAAAAGCATATCGAAAGCTACTCTGGGATCCCTTATCATTGGAAGGGGTTCGTTGGGAGATGCCCAACTTATTGTGTCAGTATATACACAAGCGTATCCATAAGAACATCCACCAGCTTGATCTACATTCTCAATACAAAACTGCATCGATGGAATTGGTGTGTCCTGCCCAAAACGGTTCGCAAACATTTGGTCGAGAGACATCCCCACCAACACATCAGACCCCTCAGTCTGTTTGGGATGCATTTGTGTCAAGAACACAGCACTGGATCGAAAATGATCTCCACCTATTTCGGGGGCTGAAAAAGCATCTGCATTTCTCATGTCTGTGTTACTGACGATTGTTAGGTAGTCCTGAAACGGTTCCAGAGGCTTTAAAACACTTGGACTTAAGTCGAAATCGCGCCCCTCTTCTGCTGGAGACCACAGATTCTGAGTTTCTCCCCATTCTGTACACCCTGCCGAACCATGCACAATCTCAATACATATTAATCGAGTCTTGTCGATCTCAGCAGATGACTTCGACCAATGGCGCCCAGCTGGCACCATAGCATCGAGCAATGGTAGAGCAACACTGGCTCCTGCTCCACGCAGAAAAGTCCGGCGAGGCATATGTTTTTGGGTGATAAACTCCATAGTGTCATACTCCTTCAGAGGGATCTAATTACTATTATTCTCAACTTCTTCTACAACCGTTTCTGTAGAAGCTTTCATTTGAAATGCGTCACTATTAATCACACCTAGAATGAATGAAGACATTCTATACTCATTAGTTTTTGCAGCCTGTGTGATTTTTCTAATTGTCGGTTGGTCGAAGTACTCCATCCTACGCCCAGTAGCGTAAGCCATAAGGTTGTTAGCAAATGTCCGAACAAATGGAATAGACTTGTTCAGCAGAGCCGTATGCAAATCAGAGGGATTAGCCAAAGGCGTTCCGTCATAGAGCATTCCATTTGTGTCTAGCTCACTGCCATGTTCTCTAATTCTCCAAGTGCCTGTCACATCGAAATTATCCAAGGCTAGACCGATAGGATCCATGAACTGGTGGCAGGCGTTACATGTTGGATTCGCTCTATGTCTTTCCATCCTCTCTCGCGTTGTCAAAAATCTTCCGTCCTCTGTACCCTCAGTAGCAAGCAAGTCTGGGACATCCGGCGGAGGTGGCGGAGGTGGCGCATCTAGAAGGACTTCCATCACCCACTTCCCTCGTAAAACAGGAGAAGTCCTATGAGCCATGGAAGTCAGCATCAGTACACTTCCGTGACCCAGTATCCCACGTCTGTTATCATCGGGATAAGACACCCTGCGAAATGCATTTCCCGCCACACCAGGAATCCCATAGTGTTGAGCTAAGCGTTCGTTCAAGAATGTGTAGTCAGCGTTAAGTAATTCAAGAATACTCCTGTCTTCACGAACGATATTGTAGAAGAAAAGTTCGGTTTCCCGATACATCGCTTCCGATAAGGTCATATCGAAATATGGATAATCGTACACATTGGGAGAAACTTTTTCCAAGTCTTGAAGTCTCAACCACTGTGCTGCAAATCTTGTAGCCAAAGCCTCGGCACGCGGGTCACTCAACATCCTTTCTACGTGACCCTGGAGAACTTCTCGATTGGCAAGATCACCAGTTGAGACATCTTGCAACAACGGAGCGTCTGGCGGTGATCCCCAGAGGAAAAAAGAGAGTCTTGAAGCAAGAGCCAGTTGATCTATCCTGTATGGTTCTTCCCAGTCGACACCTTCTGGAGCTTCTTCAAACCGGAACACAAAATAAGGACTCGCTAGCATGGCCTGTAAAGCAAGCCTCACTCCTCTTTCGAAACCCCCTTCCTGAGCCCCTTCCTTATAGAAGCTCATCAAGTCACTAACCTCAGCCTCACTGACTGGACGCCGATAAGCTTCCGAAGAAAGTCGTGTCACGATATCTCTGGCACACCCTACTTCCTCTTGGAAAGTGGTTGGCCGACAAGTAAAAATGCTTTGTCGGCTAGATGTTTCGGAAACCCCAGTAACATTGTAAGGACCACTGACCGCCAGATCCCTTAGATGCGGGAGTGTGGTCAACATTTCCTCTGGGAATCCCTCTTGTACCGATCTACCTAGAGGAGCCCTCACTTCTTCCACTGGACCTTCAAATCTTGGAACGAATGCTGCAGCTATTTTCTTGGGACCAGCGCGAACAAAAATGGGTTCTGTCTCGATTCTAGTACTAGGGGGATCCGCGTACTCAGCTTCTGAAAGATCAATATCCAGAAGTGCAACTCGTTCACCATCAAAAGAGAGTTCTAGTTGTTCTCCAACAGCTCTTTTCCCCACACTCTGAAACTGGAACCAAAAAGTATATTCACCATCGGCCGGGAAGATATGTTCCGCAGCTACCCCACCCCTACTTCCAAAAGGTGTTCCTTCAACGTGGACCATTTGAGAAGCACGTTTCTCCGCACTGTAAACTGTTTCGGTCGGAGTAACTTCACGGTCGCCAATCGCCAATCGACTGATCTCACTGGCCGCGGTCAGATAGGCCTCCAAAAGTGTTGGAGAAAGCATCTGAACATCTGCTATGTTATCGAAATTTGCACTTTTTGTGTCCAAAGGAAGATATTCCCCAACATCTATTTGAAGCCCTAACAAATTTTTTATGGACTCGGTATACTCGGCCCGATTCAGACGCTGGAAAGTTCGACCACCAGGATTTGGATTCATTACGGCTTCCCGATCCATTCTGGTCTCCAGCTCTTCTACCAGAGCTAACAAGGTATCTGGACTAGGCCTCGGCATGCCTGGTGGAGGCATCATACCAGCCCTCAATTTCCGAATCATTTTCTCTGCTGTCTCAGGTCTGTTCGGAGCATTTTCAACTTCAAATCCAGCCAAAGAAAGATTTCCTGTCATCATCGCGTCGTTGTGACATACCTGACAGTAAGTCTGAACGACTTCGGTCAATGTAGCAGCTTCGATTTCAAGACTGCCTGTAGAATGTGTCCCACCCAACTCAGATGAAACGTCCGATTCTGTCCTCTGTACATCAGAAATATCAGATTTAGACTGTACTAATACAGCCCCTTCGGTGTCTACCGAACGAGCATCAGCAACCTGTCCGACCATCACTAGAATTAGCCCGAAAACTATAGCCAAAACAGCAGTAACGGATCTTTTCATCTAAAATCTCCCTATTGACTTGTGTGTCAACGAATTACCCGAAAGGAAGCCAAATTTCTGCCCCGATTTCTGATCACCCAACAAGTCCAAGCTCAAACAGGAACCACTCCACCATGAAAACTAGCATGCTCACGCCATCCTAGCCAGGATAAAGCAACTCCCAAACTGAGCTTTGGGAGGGGGGATTTGATCAATATGGTAGAAAATAAAGTGCCGCAGCTAAAAACGGGAATAGCAAAATCATCATCGTTATCCCATATCCAAACATATCCCTCGCCTTAAGTCCGGTAATCGCTAACAAGGGTATCGCCCAGAACGGATTCAACAAATTGGTGTGCGCATCTCCCACAGCATAAGCAGCTATAGTTTGACCATGCGGTATGCCAAGCTCTGATCCTGCAAGCAACATAGGACCTCCAACTATAGCCCATTCACCTCCGGCAGACGGAACGAATACGTTCAGCACTCCACCTGTAAGCCACGCTGTCACAGCGAAGTTTTCTTCCGTAGCGATGGAGAGCAAAGCTTCGGTCATACTGTCCACCAAACCAGTTCCAGTCATAATCCCAATAATTCCAGCATAGAAGGGGAACTGCAGTATTACACCAGCGCTCCCTTTCACAGCATCATTAAATTCTTGCTCATATTTTGCTGGACTCAAATACAAAACCATACCGATCATGATGAAACCGAAATTGAAAACATTCAGATCTAGAGCACCTAGGCCGTCTTTGACAAAAGCTCCCACAAAGAGTGCAATACCCGTTACAGCAACGATGCCGCCCAGCAATTTAGAATTATCCAGCCGGTCGGAGGGTGTTAACCTCTTCTCTTCCTTATTATCTAAACTACTTCGATGACTATCTAACTCCATGTAGCGCTCTATACCTCTGCAATTAGCTGCTGGAGGAGCAAGTAGGTACATCATTAAAGATGCATAGGCCATAGAAAGAACCGTTAACAGTAATGGGTAGGAATGGAAAACCCATTCTGTAGCCGGAATCACCCTGTCTACAATGCCCTGCAACATAAACACATTACCGTCAGTAGCCTGCAAAAGACCTGCAGAACTTGATAGGCCCCAACCCCAAGTGAGACTCATACCCATGTAGCCAGCTACAGCTATAAGTGGGTAGTGCACTGCCATACCTTTTTCCGCAGCTGCCTTCCCCATTTCTCTTGCAAGAATAGCACCAAAAATCAGTCCCAATCCCCACGAGATCCAACCCACAATCATCGATCCGATCCCTACAAGAACGACAGCCTGTCGACCATTTTGGGGTAACGATACCAGTCGTTTGATTCCCGAGAGCACTGTGGGGTGATAGGCTACTACAAATCCCGTCACTAATATAATCACCATTTGCATGGCAAATTGAAGTAAATTCCAGAAACCTCCGTACCAAGCAAGTGCTATATCTACAGGATTTGAACCTTCTGACAGAAAAGCTGCCAAACCTGCTACATAGGTAAGTATGATCGCAAAGACAAATGGACTCGGCATCCATCTTTCGACCCGATCAGCTATCGCCTCTCCAAACCGCTGAACCCACGTTAGCTGCGGATCGGTATGATTACCTTGGTCGTTCTGCTGCTCCAATGCTTCAAATTCCATCGAAATTTTCAGTTCCTGGTCTTAAAACAGAACTGTTTGGAAGCTCATCATCGTCAACAGGAGGCTTGTTGGGTGATTCCTCTTCCTCAGTAGTCACCCTCCACGGATCTATCTCACCAGCCCTTGGACATGAATCTCCAGTATCCAAAAAATGAGTATGGAGACATTCCAAAGTAGATCCCAAATCCTGTAACAGTTCCACTGTCTCGGGAAATGCTACTCTAGTGAAAAAACCTGCCCGACCGCCTCGCGCCATATCTGCTGTCGATTGACCCAGTCGCGTTATCACCTTTACATCACCACCTTGTGAGACCAAGTATTCGATCAGTTCATTATCACCCCTTGAAGCGGCATAATGCATCGGTGTGTACCCCCAGGAATCTAGGGTATTTACATCTATTCCATGTTCTTCAACCAAATATTTTACAGCAGGTATGAAGCTCCCGGGAACGGTTCTGATGCTGAATGATCCGAGACCAGTAAAACCTCCACCTGCAGCAGCATGAATGGGGTAGGCATTAAAAGCATTCTTCGGGATATACGGCAGTCCAGAATCTTCTTGTTGCCTTCCATCCTGCTGCCGTCTTTCTCTCATTTCCGGAGCTGGCCAAGCGGTCGGTATGTTAGGGTCAGCCCCATACTCCGACATCATTGCCATCGCTTCGACATCCTGAGCGTACGCAGCACGCCAAAAAGGAGTGGCGCCCCTTAGATCCGTCCCGATTTTAGTGAGTCCATATTCCCAATACCAAAGATGAGTATTAAGACTGACATTCGGATCAGCTCCCGCCTCTAACAAAGCACTAAGTAGCTCCAGGTATTCCGTTTCCTGCATATCCTGAGCTCTTGGTTGCGGGTAATTAGATTTCGGTGCCCACTGGGTTTGCAGAACTGCAAACAAAGGATTCGAACCATCAGTATTCGCTGACAGGTTAGGATCCGCACCCTCTTCTACCAAGATCATCGCCAAATCAAACTGTCCATTGAGAGCCGCTATCAAAAGAGGGCTTGTCTCGTCACCCCCACTGACCTGGTCGATATCTGCCCCCCCTTCTATAAGACTCATAGCTACTTCTGTATTGCCTTCTCTTGCTGCATGCAGCAAGGCAGTCATCCCACCCGTCTTTCCTACCAATGTTTCACGATATGGCGGTCTTGGAAGATCAGGCCCTCCTGGATAGTCTGGACGATAACTGATCAAATTTTCTGGAAGATAATCACGGTAAGGTTCTCCAGATTTCAAAAACTCTCGTTGCGCCTGAATAGCAGCCTGTACCTCAGCAACACTGGGTTCTTTGTTCCCACTAGCACTATTTGTATTTACGTAATCCCCACTTGCATCCATTACTCGGCTATTATTGATATACTCGGAGAGTTCATTCCTCAAAAAACGACTTGCCTGCTGATCTGCCAATACATGTTGGAGTACATCTACAATCACCGTGGAAACGTTCGGATCCGCGCCATGAGCCAAAAGCAACTCAGCTGACTCAGTCCTATTCTTAGCCGCAGCGAACATCAGTGGGGTTTGGCCTGCTGAGGATTCCCTAGCGTTCGGATCCGCGCCATGAGCCAAAAGCAACTCAACTGCCGCGCCACCGCCTACGACTTGTGCTGCCAAATGCAAGGCTGTGGCAAAGCTACTAGATGTGACTGCATCCACATCCGCCCCTGCTTCCAGTAATTTCCCAACAACGACATAGTGTGCTTTTCCGCTTGCCAAATGAAGGGGAGTATATTCGCCAATTCTAGTTGTTGGATTCACTTCAGCCTGAGCAGCCAAAAGCAACTCAACGATCCTTTCGTGACCTGATTGAGCAGCAATGTGAAGTGGTGTCAAACCATCTCCAGTCACCTCATTCACATCTGCACCACCCTCTATCAGAGCCATAACAGCCTCAACATCGGCCAATCTCGTCGCCTCAATCAAAGGCGAATCGGAAGCCGTCGTCCATCCCAAAAACAGTGCAGAAAAGACGAAAACGCTCGCAAAGCGGATGTTTCTTCCAATGTTCATCACTGAGTTCCCCCCGTTGACGTCACTCCTCGTGGAGCCGTCAAAACCAAACTGCCGTCACTATCTCCGAAACTTTCCATGTCGTGGCCTATACCCTGCATTAGCGTAACAAAGGCATTGGCCATCGGTGTTCCTTCAGGGGCTCCAATATGAACACCCCCTTCCAGGGCACCATTTGCACCTCCCATAAGGAGTAGTGGACATCTCCGGTGGTTATGTAAGTTTGGGTCTCCCATAGGAGAACCCCAGACGATAGCAGTTTTATCTAGCAAGGAACCGTCCCCATCCATAGTATTCTTCATTTTTTCTAAGAAATACGCGACAGACCCTAAGCGGTAGGTATTGATCTTGTGGAAATCCATAATGTCATCGGCAATATTACCATGATGTGAGGCTCCGTGGATAGACTTAGTAGTTCCACTCTTCGGGAAGGTCCTATTAGACTGATCAAAGCCTGTTTTAAAGCTGATCACTCGAGTCATATCTGTCTGTAAAGCCAGAACCTGAAGGTCAAACATGAGCTGCATATGCTCTTCCCAAGAATCTGGAATTCCTGATGGAGCTTCTGGCATCTCACGCTCTTCCCCACTTACATTTCGGGCTTCCATCAGCTGGATTCTGCGCTCGATCTCACGTACATGCTGTAAATATTCATCCATGGCAAGTCTGTCCGCTGCCCCTAGAGATGTTCTCAGTCGAGCGACTTCGGTAACGATCCAATCCAGCATGCTCTGATCTGTCCGTCTCCTTTCACTTCTATCTTTTTCTGAATCTCCAGCTCCAAACAGTCTTTCAAACACAGCTCTCGGTTCTCTGATAGCAGGAAGAGGTTGGTTAGGAGAAGACCAAGCCAAAGAAGTGGTATAAGCACAATGATAATTGTAGGCACAACCACCACCGCGATCTATCTCTTCTACACAGAGCTCGAGAGACGGTAGAACCGTGTCCTGCCCGAATCTCTGTGCATGTACCTGATCCAAAGACGTGCCAAGGAAGATGTCTGATCCCTGAGTTTGCTTAGGATGAGCCTGAGTTAAGAACACGGCCGTCGAACGATCGTGGTCACCTCCGATTTCTTCAACTCTATAAGCTTCAGCCATACGACAATCGGTGGAACTCACGATGGTAAGATAATCTCTGTAAGCTTCGAGTGGTTTCAACTGACTATCAGCTTCCAAAGTAAAATCCCTACCTGTTTCTGCTGGAGCAAAAAGATGTCTTTCATCCCCCCAATCACTTCCTCCTGCACAACCCATTGATTCTTCGATACATACCATTCGCGTTTGCTTTGCTTCCACCGAACTATCCTTCCATGGACGCCCAGCTGGAACCATAGCATCCAAGAAAGGTAGTGCTATACCAGCACCCATACCGCCGACAAAAGTTCTTCGTGAAAGATGTTTACCTGTGATGAATTCCATTATTTATACTCCTCGTTCAAATCCGCGACTGACATAGGAACCTGCATCATCTGGAATGGACTGCTATTCACCACTCCCAAAATGAAAGAGGACATACTATAGTCATCCACTTCAGCTTCTCTGACAATTTTTCGCACCGTTGGCTGATCAAAATATTCAATCCGTCTACCCATCGCATAAGCCAACAGGTTGGCTGTAAAACTACGCATGATAGGAATTGGCCTCTTTGCAACAACTTCATTTAGATCCATCGGAGTATTAAGAGACGTCCCATCATAATACGTTCCCGCAGTATCTAATTCTCTACCGTATTCTCTCATTCTCCAGCTACCTGTCACATCGAAATTATCCAGGGCTAGACCGATAGGATCCATGAACTGGTGGCAGGCGTTACACGTTGGATTCGCCCTGTGTCTCTCCAATCTCTCTCGAGTTGTAAGGAATCTCCCGTCTTCAGTACCTTCAGTCGCATCTAGGAAGGGTACATCTGGTGGTGGTGGTGGTGGTGGTGAACCCATAATAACTTCCATCACCCACTTTCCTCGCAACACAGGTGAAGTTCTGTTGGACATCGAGGTCAACATAAGAACACTTCCGTGCCCGAGCAGGCCCCTGCGGGTCTCATCTGTATAATTGACCCGTTGAAATTCATCGCCCACGATTCCATCTATTCCATAGTGTTCAGCGAGCCTCTGATTGACAAATGTGTAGTCTGCTGAAACCATCTCCAGCACACTCCTGTCCTCCCTTATCAAATTCTCGAAAAACATCTGTGTTTCTCGAATCATATCTTCTTTTAATTGTCCTGTAAAATCAGGATATAAGTAGGGCTCTGGTTCATTTTTGCCAGCTTCCTGCAATCGCAACCATTGCGAGGCAAAACTCGTAGCCAAATTCTGAGAACGCGGATCCGAGAGCATCCTTAAAACCTGGCTTTCTAAGACTTTCGGATCAGACAGTTTTCCTTCGTTGGCCAACTCTCTCAACTGATCGTCGGGACCCGAACCCCATATGAAAAATGATATACGTGAGGCTAAATCGCTGTCGTTCAGGCGATAGAGCTGCCCTTCATAGGCATTCTCTGGCTGTTCCTCAAACCTAAACAGGAACGAAGGATTAGCCAGAATACTCTGCAATCCAGTCCTAACACCTACTTCAAACCCAGATTCTTTTGCAGCTCTATCGTAAAATTCCATTGGTCCAGCAAGGTCTTCTTCTGTTATTGTCCGTCGATATGCTTGGGCAGCGATCCGTGAAATGATCTGCTCCGCACATTCATACTCTTCATTCTCCGTATCTGGATAGCAAGAAAAAACCTTTTCCCTACTTGCTGTTTTGGATACTGGCCCAGAACTGACAGGACCAGTGATCATCAGATCAGCTAAATGCGGAAGAGCGGTAATGCCATAGTTAGCCCACTGCTGCGCATCCTCGCCCCCTACAAACGACCATTTAAATGGACTTAGACGATCCTCGTAAGGCCCCTCTATCCGTCTCACAAACGCTGCTGCAACCTGATGTTGACCAGCAGAGACAAAGATGGGATCAGTTCGAATGTCTACAGTTTTATCACCATTATGTTCGAGTGCGAGCTGAGCCACCCCCACTCCGTCAATCGAAATATCCAGATCCTGCCCAGACAATCCTTTACCAAAAAGAGTTTCTATCGAAATGACATACTCTCCGTCTGTAGGGAAATCATGCCTGACTACCATACCTCCTCTTGTACCAAAAGGAGTGCCCTCCAAATGATCCCATGAATGTTGAGAAACATGTATAGGGTTAGTGTACTTCGAAGAAACAGACAAAGCCTCTGGATTTCCTACTGCAATGCGACTAACCTCCGCCGCCGCCCTCAAGTACGATTCTAAGAGAGTAGTAGAAAGTCCTTGCGCAGCGGAAAGGTTATTAAAATTTCCTAAGAAAGTGTCTTCTGGAAGCCAGCGACTCGCGTCTATTTCCAACTCAAGAAGCTGACGTACACTTTTTTCGTATTCAGCTCTAGTTAATCTCTGGAATCTTCTGGATCCAGGATTTGGATTCATTACGGCTTCCCGATCCACCCTGGTCTCCAGCTCTTCTACCAGAGCTAACAAGGTATCTGGACTAGGCCTCGGCATGCCTGGTGGAGGCATCATACCAGCCCTCAATTTCCGAATCATTTTCTCTGCTGTCTCAGGTCTGTTCGGAGCATTTTCAACTTCAAATCCAGCCAAAGAAAGATTTCCTGTCATCATCGCGTCGTTGTGACATACCTGACAGTAAGTCTGAACGACTTCGGTCAATGTAGCAGCTTCGATTTCAAGACTGCCTGTAGAATGTGTCCCACCCAACTCAGATGAAACGTCCGATTCTGTCCTCTGTACATCAGAAATATCAGATTTAGACTGTACTAATACAGCCCCTTCGGTGTCTACCGAACGAGCATCAGCAACCTGTCCGACCATCACTAGAATTAGCCCGAAAACTATAGCCAAAACAGCAGTAACGGATCTTTTCATCTAAAATCTCCCTATTGACTTGTGTGTCAACGAATTACCCGAAAGGAAGCCAAATTTCTGCCCCGATTTCTGATCACCCAACAAGTCCAAGCTCAAACAGGAACCACTCCACCATGAAAACTAGCATGCTCACGCCATCCTAGCCAGGATAAAGCAACTCCCAAACTGAGCTTTGGGGACCCTTGTGGACCCAACCAAAAGACTCGGGTACAAGTCGATAGCATACAAAAGATTAGGAATCCATTGTGAGCCAAACACTCTATGACCAGAAGATCCGGACTAACTAATCAACCGCAGGTGCTGTCTCACCTTTTCCATGTACTTTTGAAAGAAGTGATATTGTATATTGTTCATGTCTATCTCACGACCTTGGATATAAGACTGTTCAATATTACTGGTCATGTCCAAAGGCGTACCTGTAGTAATTAGTAAAGTGGCCTGCTTCCCAGGTTCTAGGGATCCAACCCTGTCACTTATTCCCATGAACTCTGCAGCGTTTATGGTCACCGCCCTTAGAGCTTCTTCTTCAGGAAGTCCGAAAGCCACAGCAACACCTGCTTCCCATGGAAGTCGGTCCGAATACAAGGACCCTGAGCCACCCGATATAGCGAACTTTACACCTGCTGTGTAAAGTCGCGCTGGCATACTGTATGCTCCGTCATATCCCTCATAATCTCGACCGGGTGCAGCCATAGTTGAGGTTAAAATTACCGGAATATCTTCAGCCACTAATCTATCCGACACGTGGATAGCATCAGCCCCACCGCGAATCACTATTCGCAAGCCTTCCTTTTGAGCCCAAGTAATTGCATCGTTGATTTGCCCAGCACCGTCAGCTGAGATCACTACAGGAATGTCCCCATCTAGAGCTGGGATCATCGCTGCATAACGTGAATCCGTTCGCATTTCCATACCAGCCACCGCAGCATCACGATAAGCTCTTGCTTCCGCAAAAAAATCATCGAGCTGCTGGATCTGTTCACCGTAAGTCGGGGGAGGCTCCTGTGGATTCGGACCAAAGCCACGTCCTCTTCCTCTGCCAGGATTTGGGTTTGGCCAGTTCACATTTAATGCCGCCGCGGATTCAAGAGACATTTCCTCCCAATCCCATCCCTCTAAACTCATTGCTGATGACATACCCGAAATCAGGCCACCCTCTGGTGTCGTCAGAGTCACAAGGACTCCAGCTGCACGAGTCGTACCTATATGACGACTCTCTGCATTGACTGCAACTTCAGCCCTGACATTGGGATTAAAGTCGCCCAGCTCGTTGACATCACTTGATACGCCAACAGCTCCGATTTCACTTATTCCTACTGTGCTATAGGCATCGATTAGTCCTGGATAGATGTGCTTCCCAGAGACGTCTATAACCTTAGTCCCACTAGGCAGGGTTATGTCCGTTCCAACCGCGCTAATCAAACCATTTTCCATTAAGATGGTACCGTTTTCAATCACTCCGGCTGTAACGGTATGGATGGTAGCCCCACTTAATGCCACTGGTTCCGATTGCGGAGGGACGGTCATTCGCACCTGTCCCATAGCGGCAGTCGGTGACAACATGATGACAACCCAGGTTAATGAACTCACTGCCAACATGGTAGCAGCGACAGTACGAACCATCTCTACATAGTTTTTCATATTTCCTCTTATAGTCGTCACATTCATAGTCATAATCAGTTCCCCCGCCGTTGCTCAGCAACATTTCCGTTTCCGTTACTTTCGACAGCAAGAATCGCTTGTATCAGCTGTGTTCGCTCTCTATCAATCTGTTCCCGCAAGACTGCATCCTCCTCTAGGGAGAAATAACGACGACCATCAACCCATGTCTGCTCGGCCCTAGTGAATTGAGATAGAGGGTTGCCGTTCCAGACAACGAAATCACCATCCTTGCCTTCTTCCAATGATCCAACTCGATCATCGATCGCCATCGCCATAGCGGCTTGATTGGTAACCGTTGAAAGTGCTTGTTCTTCAGTTAGTCCTGTGCGAAGAAGTTTTCCTGCCTCCCAGTTCATCCGGCTAGCAATTTCAGCATTGTCTGAGTGAAGCGAAGTGACGACTCCAGCTTCAATTAAGATCCTAGCGTTGTAAACCGAGGCATCGTAGGCTTCTAGCTTGAATCCGCCCCAATCACTCCAGACGACAGCTGCTACTCCAGATGCAGCTAGCTCGGGTGCAATCTTATAAGCTTCTATTCCATGCTGCAGAGTTTGTACTCTGAATCCGAATTCCTCTGCAAGCCTCACCAATGCAAGGAATTCATCTGCTCTATATCCGTGAGAAGATATCAGCAATTCTTGTTCTAGAATGTCTAAAATTGACTCCATCCTGAGGTCACGCCTGGGAGGTATTCCTATCTGATCGTCTTCCCAACGTTGCCACTCTCTTTCATAATCCCTAGCTGCTAGAAAATGATCGCGGATAATTTCCTGGGTTCCCATTCTCGTGTCTGGATAACGACCCTGACGCCTCTTTGGATTTTCGCCTAGAGCGAACTTTACTGTTCTAGGAGCATCCTCTAAAATCAAATCTTCTGGCAAGGAACCCCAACGAAGTTTGACGAAAACGTTCTCACCACCGATAGGATTCGCCGAACCGTGTTTTATGTGAGCAGTAGTTAAACCTCCCGCCAATTGACGGTACATTGAAATATTATTGTGCGTTACCACATCTCCCATCTTAACCTCAGGAACAATCGCAAAACCACTCTCGTTCACAGCGCTCACACCCGAATGAATGTGAGGATCTATTAGCCCAGGGGTGACATGCTTACCTGTACCATCGACCTCCACTGCCCCACGGGGCGCATCAAGGTTGATCCCGACTTCTACAACCTCACCATTTTGGATAAGGAGATCGGCATTATCCATACGACCCTGTAGACCCATGGTCCAGATCGTGGCGTTACGTACTACAACTGCGTCTGGCTGCTCAGGGATCGAACTGACCCCGTACTCCATCATCGGACGAATGAATGGTAGGTCCAGCTCTGGTACGTTCATTGCTACAGCCCCGCGCTCCTGGCCATCATACGCCTCGGTGCGTGTACCACTGAACGACGGGTCAGCTCCATTGGGCAGTGATGTCCATCCGAAGAACTCGTCATCGCGAATAGATCCAGCCAGAAGGACCATGCCCTGATATCCAATCTCCTCTCCGTCGAATCTCACTTCGAGTCGGCCTGTTTCAGCTACTGCTTCAGCAGACGCGAGATTCACGACCACACCATCAAACCGCGTAGTCGGCCCTGCAGCGATCTCGACCTGGCCTCGCATTCGATTCAACGGCCCTTCGAGTGTCAGCATCGCGTCGAATCCCCATTCGTCACTCGAAGCAATCCGCCAAGTCCCTCGGGGATCAATCTGAGCCGGACGGGTGACACCATACACGCTGCCTTGAACCCAAACGTCCCGAACCTCAGCTTCCTGAGTGAAGAGATCTCCTTGAGTAACAACGAGATTGGCGATCTTTCCCTCTTCAATCGTCCCGTGACTGCGAGATAACCCGAGCCATTCAGCAGGTGTTGTCGTCAATGCAGCAAGGGCGTCATCCGCCGACAGACCACGTGCAACCGCAATCCGAACGTTAAGCAAAAAGTCGTTGATCGACGACATGCCATCAGCCGTGATCGCAAAGGGAATGCCCGCTTCGGCCAACTTTGCTGGGCTCGTCGGAGCAAGGTACCAATGACGCAAATCAGCCAAACTTGCGTTAAGTGCAGCCTCTGGATCACTCACATCCGGTGCGTCGGGGAAATTCAGCGGAACAATCAGCGGATCATTACGACCACTTAGCACGTCGATAAGACGATACTCCTGCCCGCTGCCCCTATACCATGCCTGAACGCCGAATTCGGACGCAATCGTGTGCGCACGGAGGTACTCTTCCTCGCTATCAGTTTCAAACACTACCGGCTGTCTGCCCTGTATTGCATCATCGAGTGCACTCAAACTCTCACTAGTTTCTGGAGGAAGGAACGCCCTGCCACTTGCCTCATATGCTTCCCATGCTCTCCTATACCAACCTGTATCCATCAGTGTCTGTTTCATCAAAGAAACAGTACCCATTGCAGAATTAGGGTAAGCGCCTCCTAGTTCAAAAGACCGCTGAAAACCAACAGACTGAGCAAAGTCAGGCCGAAGTATCCTTTCTCGAACACCCGTATCTCCAAGGTTTATCACCGAGGCCTTACCCCGAAAAATTCCCTGCTTAGGGACTACAAGTGCGGTTCCAAACCCCTGCGATCGCAGCGCAGCTCTCCGATCAACATCATCCTGAAGATTTTCTGTGGTACTGAACCAAGCCCGTACTTGTGGATTCCAATGAGTCGGGCCTATGTCCCCTCCTTCAGGAACTTCATCCATCCCTAGATCTGCGTGAGCGTCGATAAATCCTGGATATATCGTGTAACCCTCCAAATCCCATACTCTCGCGCCTGCTGGAGGTGTCAGATCACTGGTCACCTCTTGTATAAGTCCATCTCTGATCACTATGGTAGCACTCTCCATGACCCTGCCCGGAGTAGTTACCACGCGCGCACCCACAAGCGCATGGAAGCCAGTTGAGTTATCTCTCATACCGCTTACAGGTTGAATCCGAGTCGCCTGTTGAGCCGAGAGAGACAAACTGAATGATATCATGAATCCTAAGCAGACAATCATGATAAACGTGTTTTGCCTCAAGCTTCTAAAGGCTAAAAAATCGAGCCGCAAACTCATATGAAGATCTCCCTCACCTAAATGAACTATAATTCGACTGTGTAGTTTCTTTTATTCCAAACGGAACTGTCTTAGCATATCCTCACCTTCTCCCTGAGGCTAGTATCCGCCTAAGATGAAGCCCACAAAACCAACTATTTTACAACGCTACTGACCCATCAAATTGTACACCCCTGCGTCAGGAGAAGCTTCGGAGGGTGAATTCACACTTACTCACTCTCCTGTAGCTCTTGCGCAACGATAGCTTCTGGATGCGACGAGCCATCCTACCCAGGATAAAACAATTAGGCAAACTACCCCTAAAAAAGTGTTGAAGGCATTGTCAGAAGGCTGGCATAGAGGTCAATGGCATACCACAGATTAGCTACCCTTAAATTTTCATCAGGAGCGTGTTGATTGTTATCGTGATTAGCCACAGGAACTATTATCGCTGGCTTTCCCGCAACCTCTGTGAGTACGTTTAAAGGCAAAGTGCCACCCATTCCTGGAGCTACGACCAAAGCACCCTCCCCAAAGGTCTGTTCTGCAGCCTCCCTTGCAGCCGCAACCACACTTTGCGCAAAAGGATCTGCCATCGATGTCCGAGAGGCTAGTGAACCACCTCCGCCAGTTATTTTCGCAATCCTGGGAAACTGCATTCTTAAAGATATATCAGGATCTTCTGATACCACATGAAAGCCCATCTTCTCAATATGAGATACTACTAGACTTTTCATGTGCTCTGGCTCGTTTCCTTTGACTAACCTCACCCCTAAAGACGCGACGGCAGTATTTGGAATCACATTGCGTGCTAGTGACCCAGTATTACCACTAGTAATTCCCCTCACATTCAACGCAGGAACCATTAAACGTTCTGGCAACTTTTCTGGTTCCCCTTCGGTCCAGACCAGTCCCAGTTCTTCCTTCAACTGTCCTTCCCAATCAGGCATACCCCGCAGTGCCGCAAGCTCTTCATCGCCTATTGGGTCTGCAGTGTCGTACCAGCCATCAATTAGAACATGGCCTCTCTCGTCCTTCATTGAGGCGAGCAGCCTCGCCAAGATGTTACCAGTATCTGGTGCCCAATTACCGTAGTGCCCAGAATGAAGATTTCTAGTGGCGCCGTAAACAGTTACCTCAAGGCCCATTGATCCTCTAACACCAAACGTAACCTGAGGTCGCCCACTGACGTGTGCAGGACCATCAAAAAAAAGCCAGATATCGACATCTTCTATCTTATCCTTCCAACGTCGCATGTAATCACCCAGATTCCTTGATCCCGCCTCTTCTTCACCGTCGAAAAAAAACACCAAATTCGAGGTGGGTGTCACCCCTGCATCCCTAAATGATTCTAGGACAGGAATTAATGCTGCAATGGGAGCCTTATCATCTCCAGCCGACCGCGCATATATTCGCCATTCTGGATCGACTGGATCACCCTCTATTGGAAATGGACGAGGTTCTCCACCAGCTTCCATTGAAGCAGTATAAAGCGTGGGTTCAAAGGGTGGGTGAGTCCAGTTATTAGGGTCCACCGCTTGTCCGTCATAATGTACATAGATGCCGAGAGTTCTAGTTGCGCCGGGAACCAAGATTTCTCCATATACTATAGGAGGAACTCCATCAATCTTTAGCAATTCAGAATGGACACCAACCTCGATTAACTCATCCCGTATATATGAAGCTACCGTTTCAATATCGTCTAGATCTCTCGCACGATTAGGATACCTGAGAAATTCCCTGAAATCACTCAGGATTGCAGCTTCATTATTCTCTCTAAATGTACGAACCACCCGCTGAGGAGATTGAGCATCAGCGACAGAGATTCCAGCCAAAATTCCAAGTAATATGAAAATAAAAGCTATCCTTGATTGGTATATCATTTCTTCTATTCCTTCTTCATTTACTGACGTGAAATCAACGATTCCCACGATGGGATTTCTGTAAGCCTACCAATATCTATTTCTTCTCCTCGGCGAAACATCAGCCTCAAACGCCACCCATCAGCACTTCCTTGTACGTAAGGATCGAATTCGGAGTCAGCGATCCAAGATATGTCAGTCAACGCATTTTCTAGCAACAGAGCTTCATACGCGGTAGTCGGTCCAGTCGCAAATGGCACCGTAATAACTCTTTCAGAGAATGGGAAGTTATCATGCCAGCGACCCAAAGCCCGATTGATCTCAGAAGTTTCAGCGCCCTGATTTAACAAATGTTGTGCATGAAACTGTAACAGCAATTCATTGTGTTTAATGTCGGCCGAAAGAGCTTTTTCGAGAAGCTGGGAAAATCCCTTCTCGTCTGCTTCTGAAAGTGCTCGCATTGCCCTGAGAAAATCAGTGTCTGCATCTTCTGGATTCACTCCTATCATGACATCGGTGAAGCCACTACCCTCCCCGGTCAAAAAATCTACTGGTTGATCTCTCGTCTGAGAAATTGAGTATTCTCTCACTCCCACAAAAATCCCAATGGAATAAACCACAATGAGAATACGGTAACGCCGAAACCTGCCCACCTAAAGACCGACCTGGACCTTTGTATCTCTGACTTTCCAAATAAATGAATCCACATAGTAATGGACCAAGGCATAAGCTGAAATCATAGTTTGAGCGAAAAGCTCATAACCACCGATATAGTCCATTCCAGCTATACCAAACTCGGGAATAGCCTGATAGGAAACAAAGTTCACCACACCAAAACCAAACTCATCTAGTGGGCGGTTTATGAGCAGTTGGACCCCTATCGCATAAGCACCTCCTCCAATCAGGAACCACTTCAAACGCCCACGACCTGAAACTCGACTCCAGAGTCCAGGCTTAGAAGTTCCTTGCTCAGACTTTCTCTGAAGGAAAAAGTAGACCATCACGATGTACTGTAGCCCGTGCATAAGCCTGTGTGCAATTGCAAACAAAAGGATAGAATTAGTATGCCACGCAGCGAAATACCACAAAAAATAACTGGCTCCTATAAAGGCATACTTGACTGGATTGAGAGCTTCCCCATTTCGTACCGTTTTCCACAAGTGAAATAGGTAAATGGGTATGAAAAGAAGTAGCACTAATCGACTAGCTAACAATAGAGAGTCTACGAACTGAACTGACAGCGGCACTTCCAGCTTGTACAATTCCCGGATCCACAAATTCCGAAACATTGGAGCGTTGAGGAACATGAAAGAATACAAAATCCAGTGCAGGGTAAGGTCGAATTTTCCAGTGTTCGACATGCCTGTACCAGCCTTGAAGTCGTAGATCCTGCCGAATCCATGCTGCTGCATTATACTGTGCTGGTGATCCCAGGCCATCACAATAAGTAACAGTGTTATCGGAGCCCATACCATTCCCGCTGCCGCCATAGCCACAATGATAATAGGCCCTAAAATCAACTCCTGTCTGAACCGGATCCAATCTTCAGGCATTCCGTAGGTTCTCACCCACGTGGCATAGTGATGAGGAATGGTGATCCAGAGATTTATAGAGGCCACCGCTACAAATGGAAGCCACGCCTGAGCCCCAAGCGCCGCTAGCACTGCGGCAAAAGGTAATCCCAAGAACCAAACCATATCGAGCTTGGGATTGATGATGTAACCCGTTTTAAACATTCCCATTTACCCTTTGAATTTACCGTTGCTATTAGCTAGGAAACCTGGATAATACACACACAATATAAGAGGAACCATCCTAGAAAGAAGCCTAAGCCCTCTTCGTTTATTTCGCTTAGCAAAAAAAGTGGGCTCGGGCTTACTATTGGCCCGAAACTTGCATATCCTACTCCACTGAGGCAACTGAGCTGACAAGAATGATCCGCTTAGGAATATAAAACTTATATTTTAACGCAAAACTATGCCACATATCTTGACTAAAGCAGGACATGATTGATCCAGAGTCTTATCTTATCCAGATAGTGGCATTAAGTTTACACTCTGCTAATGACATTAAGAGTCGGGAGGTTTTAAATGCAGATGTTTGATTTAAGAATTGAGCTATTGGCCCCATTGTTCCTAGCCGCCACGCTGGTCGCCTGTAGCGATGACCTATCAATGGGCCCTGGAGAACACAGTGAACCAGAAGTCATAGAAACCACCAATTTCCATGCCTCTCTAGAAATCACACTTTCCGAATACACCAAAACAGAGACTGGTCTTTATTATAAAAGCATTGAGGATGGAAAAGGTACAATATTAGCAGCAGCAGGTGACACTGTTAGTGTCTACTATGGAGCTTGGCTATCCAATGGAACTGCATTAGATCCAGGAGAGATCATCTTTATCAGAGGTGATGGAACCACCGCTGCAAAAACACTTCCAGGAGAAGGTGCTGTGATACTTGGATTTGATCAAGGAGTTGAAGGCATGAAGCTAGGTGGAATAAGGCAAATCATAGTGCCACCAGACCTGGCATATGGGAACAACTGGGTAGGAAGCGTCATTCCGCCTGGATCTATCATGGTTTTTAGGGCGCATATGAACAGAATCAATGACCGGATAAACAGCGGGGATTCCTAGTCCTTGCTGTAGTTCCGTAGAAATGATTAGAATGCCTCCCAGTATTTCAAACTGGGAGAGCCGATATGTCAGATGAAGAATTGGACAGAAGCAACGACCTAGACGAATCGGGAGTACTCACTCTCCCTTCAATGAGTCCTAAAAGTTTACTAGCTCATTTTGGTCCCGGGATCGTATTGATGATGACCGGGATTGGAACTAGCCATCTCATAACTGCCCCAACAGCTGGTGGCCGTTTTGAATATGCTTTGCTCTGGTGCATACCTGCTTCTTACATATTCAAATACTATGGGTTTGAGATGGCTTTCCGTTTTACGAATGCCACCGGAAAGAGTCTCCTGGACGCATACGGGACCGCCAAATTTAAATGGCCAGTTTGGTATATGCTGATTGTAACAATAATCGAATGCGCACTAGGCCAAGCAGGAAGACTGATCGCTGCTGCTGCAGTCATGTATTACCTCTTTACTGAGTCCATGTCACTACCGATCAACCCCGACCTAGAAGTCTATGGACTGATCCTCGGAGTAATTTCAGTCGCAATACTACTAAGGGGCAACTATTCAATAGTTGAGAAATTTGCAAAGGTCTTAGCAGGCCTATTGCTGTTCTCAAGCCTTATGGTTTACCTGCAAGCTCCTGCTCCATTCTCGGAAATGGGTCATTTTTTCATCTTTGAAACACCTTCAGGATCATGGCTAATTATTGCTGGATTCCTGGGCTTGCTTCCCACTGGAATGGATGTCTCTCTCCAGGCTTCAGAATGGGGCAGTGCAAGGCGACTTGGAATGGCGAGAGTCAGGCCTGAATTGGAAAGACAAGGATTGGCTTCTAGCTTTGATCCTTTCGGATCGCCTAAAGAAGACCTTGCCATTGATGCTTCTAGAATTCCTGGCCACATGCAAGAGTATTGCCGTCGTTGGTTTCGTATCGGGTTATGGGACTTTCGATTCGGCCACATGGCTTCATTCATGATAGCAACAATCTTTCTTCTCCTAGCAGCAGTGTGGATATACCCAAGCCCTGTAGAGGGACGGGGAGTAATGGGAGAAATTGCTGGTATATTTACTTTAAGTGTTGGACCTTGGATGATGGTCATCTTTATGATCGGAGCTTTCGCGGCAACTTTTTCCACTTCCTTTAATTATTTTGATGGATGGCCTCGATTGGTGGCAGCATGTTGTCGCAATCTATTCCCATCCACGGCCAATCTGAAAGGAATCGAAAAAGAACACCACGTGAGTGAAGACTGCTCGACAAAGTGGTACTCGGAATACAATATCTATCGGATTACCATGATATACTCACTGATAGCTGCCGTGCTCTTCATTGCCGTGATTCCCAAACCGGTCTACATGGTACTAATAGCTTCCGCCTTGGCTTTTTTCGTAGCACCCATCATTTTTTACTTGAACTTATACTACTGTCTCACGGTTATACCCAAAACAGACAAAATCTTTTATCCGAGTCGGTTTGACCGATATTTTGCCTGGTTTAGCTTAGCCGTTTTCAGTGGAATGATAATAATACTCTTTTTTGCCAGAGTGCTGCAGATTCCACTCTTCGGAATTTAATTAACTACTCATGTAGATTAATAGGCCGACCTTGCCGGTTAACCTAGACGACCACCAATTTTCAATTGGTGCATCGAAATATACTCTTGAGCGGACATTTTTCCTGCCCCCTCCGGACGAACCCTTTGAATACATATTCCGCCATCCCCAGTAGCAACGACTAAACCTTCATTATCAATCGACAATATCTCTCCCGGATTTCCCGTCACCTCTGAGCATTTCACACAATCAAAAATCTTGAGAGTCTGACCTTCGTGGATAGTCCAGGCACCAGGCTGTGGGTTAGCTCCTCGTATAAGATTATAAGTCTCTTCTGTTGGCGCTGACCAATCGATTTCTACATCCTTCTTCTTACACCAACTCTCATAAGTAGCCTGAGATTCATCCTGCACGATTTTAGGAGCATTCCCATCACGCACTAAGTCCACACTCTCTAACATAGCTTCCACTCCTAATGGAAAAAGCTCATTGAAATACAAGCTACCGAGTGTATCATCTTCTTTGATGTCCACCTCTTTTTGCAACAAAACGGGACCAGTGTCTAATCCGTTGTCTGGCCAGAAAATACTTAGTCCAGTCTTCTCAGACCCTTTGATGATTGGCCAATTGATAGAACTAGGCCCTCTGTGCAATGGAAGTAATGAAGGATGGTACTGAATAGTCCCGTAAGTTGGAATGTTCAGAAATTCCTCTCTGACGAACAAAGTGACATACGCCATCACAACAAGATCGGGAGCTAGAGAACGCAATTCATCACAAACTTCATCATCTGAATACGATGAGGGTTGGTAAACTGTAAGGTTTTTCTCAAGAGCTAGCTCCTTAATAGGGTCAAGAGGGCGACCCTCTCTGTCAGGAGCGCAGTAGACTGCCACGACATCTTCTCCTCTCTCGAGAAGGGCCTCCAGAACACTTTTTCCAAATGCTTGTTGGCCATGGACAACAATGCGCATATCTAACTCCTTTAAAATTTTCTAAATAGATCCATCCGACCGAGCATCTTCTATCTCTGCTTCCGTCAACCCAATCTCCGCTAACACTTTATCGGTATGCTCACCCAACAACGGAGCTCTGCTCACATCACTAGGAGATTTAGATAATTTAATCGGATTGCCCACTGTCAAATAAGACCCTCTCTCTGGATGTTCTACCTCTACTACGGTTCTTGTTTCTCTCAGAGCCTGATCTTCCCCTAATTCTTTCATACTCATAATGGGCCCACAGGGAATCCCCAATTTACTCAATACATTCATTACTTCGAATTTTGACTTTGTTTCAGTCCATTCCTCGATGAGAGCAAAGCATTGATCTAATTTGGGAAGACGAACTTCTGGTGTTGCCCACTCTGGATCAGTAATTAGCTCTTCTCTCCCAATAACCTTCATCAAAGGAGCCCACCCCGGTGGCTGTATAATGACGTAAATAAAATCATTTTGTCCCCCTGGTGCACACTTGAGTACCCATCCTGGCTGACCGCCACCAGAAGCATTCCCGCTTCGGGGCACGAAATCACCAAATTCACCAGAAGGATATTGGGGATACTCCCTTAAGGGACCCCTTGTTAATCTCTGCTGATCTCTAAGTTTTATCCGACAAAGATTGAGAACTGCGTCCTGCATCGCGCACTCTACTCTTTGTCCCTCCCCCGTGTGAGATCGTTGAATCAAAGCCGCGAGTATCCCGGCCACCAAGTGCAGGCCTGTACCTGAATCTCCAATCTGTGCTCCTGTAACAGTAGGAACATCATCTTCGAAACCAGTAGTGCTGGCAGATCCACCCATACATTGAGCCACATTCTCATATACCTTACAGTCAACGAAGGGGCCTGGTCCAAATCCCTTAACCGAAGCATATATCAATCCTGGATTTACCTGTTTGATTTTGTCCCAGGTAAACCCCATACGGTCCAATGCTCCAGGCGCAAAATTCTCTACCAGAACATCACAGTGATCAACTAATCTCCAGAAAATTTCCTGTCCCTTTTCCGATTTAGTGTTCAGGGTGATGCTACGTTTATTGCTGTTCAGCATTGTAAAATAAAGACTGTCCACGTCTGGAATATCTCTCAATTGACTCCTGGTGATATCCCCACGTCCAGGGAATTCCACTTTGATCACATCTGCTCCAAACCAAGCAAGAATTTGCGTGCATGTGGGACCAGACTGCACATGGGTCATGTCTAACACGCGAACACCATCTAAAGCTTTACGCATTTCCATACCTTACCTAAAGATTTCATTTTTGAACGAGAAATATTTTTTGGATCCCAAGCCTACTTATACATAGTCTGACGTTTTGTACCGGGAGCATATTCATTTGGATCTACCCAAATATTCACTACAGCTGATTTTCCAGTGGTCTTAACTGCTTCTCTAGCACGCAGAAGAGCCGGACCTATCTCAGATGGATCCCTAACGGCTTCTCCATATCCCCCTAACATCGTCGCAAAATGCTCAAAATCCACATCACCTAACTTGTTCCCGATATTACCCCTTTCTTCGCCATATTTCGCTATTTGCCCGCATCGAATCTGGTTCTGAGCGGAATTATTGCCAATGACCGCTATATACGGAAGTCCGAATCTGTTAGCGGTCTCCATATCAAAAGCGGTCATACCGAATGATCCATCTCCGTAATAACAGAGGACCTCTTTTTCAGGATGAGCCAGCTTAGCAGCTATAGCAAATCCTGTTCCGACACCCAGTGAGCCTAGAGGGCCTGGGTCCATCCAATGACCAGGTGATCGAGGGCGTACAGCTTGAGCAGAGATGGTTACAACATCCCCTCCGTCACCTATATAAATGGTTTCTTCTGTTAAGAACTCGTTTAATTCCCAAGCAACTCGATATGGATTAATCGGTTTGGCCTCAGATTTGAATAATGCGGTTAATTTTTCTTCTGCCGCTATTTCTCCAGCAGCTAACTGGTCCATCCAGACCACTCTCTTAGACGATCCGTTGTCTGATCTGTCATTGGCAACATCTGTAACCGCTTTCAATATCGTACCTACATCTCCAACCAGCCCTAGCGATACATCTCTATTTTTTCCGACAGTACGATAGTCCATATCAATTTGGACCACGGTCGCATCGCTCCGGAGCCTCTTGCCATATCCCATTCGGAAATCGAAAGGCGTGCCTACAATCACAATGACATCTGCATCATTGAAAGCCATCCGACGGGTTCTGTGGAAGTAATGGGGATCTTCTGCAGGCAAAGTCCCTCTTGCAGAACCATTCATATATGCAGGGATATTCAGTTCTCTAATAAAACGAACAGCTTCATCGTAAGCCTGACATGTAGCTACCTGTGTACCGAACAAGACACATGGCCTCTCTGCGGCAACCAGCAAATCGGCTAGCTTCTCTATGTCACCTAAATCTCCAACACTCTTTGTAGACGCCCTATAACGTCCTGGCTCAGGAATTCTAGCGGTTTCTGCATCTATCTCAGCATCCAGTATATCACGAGGGATCTCTAAATAGGACGGTCCGGGTGCACCGTTGTGACATTCACGAACGGCCATAGACACCATGTCGGCAATCCGCTCAGTACTCTGCACACTTGCAGAGAATTTCGTCACTGGTGCCGCTATATCAACATGTGGTAAATCTTGGAGAGAGCCCATCTTATGCTGAGTCAGAGAACCCTGCCCGCCTATGTGTAGTATGGGACTTTCGGCCCGGAATGCATTGGCGAGGCCAGTCATCGCATTTGTAAAGCCAGGTCCGGCAGTGGTTACCACACATCCTGTACCACCAGTTTGACGAGCATACCCATCAGCAGCATGAGCCGCGACCTGTTCGTGTCGCACGTCTATGATTCGGATACCCTCATCCAAGCAACCATCATAAATGTCAATTATATGACCCCCACAAAGAGTAAAAATTGTGTCAATTCCTTCATTTTTCAGGGCCTTGGCTACAAGGTGTCCACCTGTGATACGACCATTTGAACCACTCACTTAATTATCCTCACTATTTTCAGTCTTTAAGTATTTTGACACTCCATCTTCGATCGTTTTGTTAAGGTACATAACGAAGGAAAGTTTTCATATCAATAGAGTATAGCAGAACTCACAAAAAGAAATCTCGGAGTTTGAATCTATCCTACGTCTGATTCCCAGAGAAACCAAGAGTTGGTGATCCATATGGTATATCTAGACCTGCCAGAGACAACTCGACCACTACTAAAAACGGTAAGTGTAGTTCATCTTAACTGAAGCTCCGCGAGACAAAGTCCTCAGCTCTGGGTCCTCAAGAATGCTGGTACTTAAATTTTGCCAATTGTGAGTGTACACAAGAAACACTTCATTTCCTGGTTTAACTATCCACCTTAAACGAGAGAAGAGACCAAACAGATCGCTTTGTTCGTCATACTGGACCTGAGTCACAGTACTTATCCACGGACTGGCCTGCCACTTTCCTTCAATTTCATAAAGATTGGCTGTGAAGTCGCCTTGAGGAAGCGAAACATCATTGATCTGTGTATTCAAGGCAATAGTAAAACCAGGGGTTGGCTTAATTGTGACTCGACCACCATATCCCAGCCTATGTCCATTCCAGAATTCTCCGAAACTCAACCCTCCATAAAGAGAGATTTTTCTTCTGCCAGCCGTATTACCCGAGATCCTATAATCCCAGGTAGAATATTCGCCTTCCGTCAAATAAATGCCGTCACTGACCTGGTACGAACGGTCCAGAAATTCGTACTTTTGAGTAACGTCAAAATTGAACCTATCACCGCTTTCGAATTCTACCCCAAAAGGCTTCAAGGCCCACTCTCTCTCTTCGAGGATCCCAGTCCCCAACTCAGTCAGATTTCTAAATTGTGCTGAAAAGTCAAATTTTCTGATCCAGTCAATATTCCCTGGACGGGGAGACCATCCTAATCTGGGTTCTATTCGACTGAAGTCATTTCGTGCTACGAATCCAAGAGATGGTCTATACTCCGCTCCAAACTGTCGATAAGAAAGGTGACCCGACCAAACGTCGTTCGGAAAATTTATACGGAAGCCATGAGCCGAAAGGTCTTCTGTAGAATGAACCTCCGTCGGATCTGGGTTAGAGTTCCATACGTAGAAAGCTTCCATCTCCACATTGTTATTTCCCAGAAAATTTCGTGAGTTGAGTTGCAAATCAACCCCCGCAGTATGACGATCTTCCAACACGGTCCCATCGGACTCAGCCGCACTCGCTCGGCGAGTGTAAATCGCTCCAATAGTAGATTGTTCAAATACACGCCTCTTGATCCTGCCTACAGTGAATTGTTCCTCTGGAACAAAGTTTGATTGCTCACCAGTAATCCAGGATTTAGCGCCCGTTCCAATTTGATAAAATCCTACTTCATACGCTCCAACCTGACCTGTCGTCCGAGCGCCATAACTAACTGGAACCGGCTGGCCATTTTTTAACCCGATATTTCTAGAAAAAAATGGAGAAGGACTACTTCTTGGTGCAAAGGAAAACACTCCTGATCCTTCCAGGAAGAAATCCCTCTTTTCAGGATATCGAATGGAAAATCGGGTTAAATTGACCCTGCGATTGTCACTCTCTACTTCAGCAAAATCAGTATTCACTGAAAAGGAGGCCCTCAAACTTGAAGTTATACTATAGTCGAGGTCCAAGCTTACATCTCTAGGGTAGGTCGTGGGCTCACTATTCGAAGGTGTATTTCTATAGCTGACTATCCCAGAAGGTTTAGCTTCTAACCCCAAGCCCTGTGACATATCTTTAAGTCCTGTCAAAGTTCCAGCAAAAATCGGCCTCCAGAGCCCCTCCGTTCTTCGCCATCCCCTCCAAAGAATCTCTTCGTTTTTCCTTCTTATTGTTCGCTGGAAATTAATCCCCCAATCCTCAGTATTCGGATCGAAGTTTAGTGTGCGAAATGGGATTCTAATCTCTGCGGACCAGCCGTCTGGCCTCCTACTGGTCTGAGCCTCCCATATCCCATCCCATGCTTTGTTCGCACCGCCGCCAAAACCACCACGACCAAAACCACCACGACCTCCACCTCCACCTCCCATTAACCCATCACCCATCAATCCAGCCGCGTTTATCTCAAAGAAATAACCAGTGCGCCCATCCCTAAATGTATCCAAGATCCACATGAACCGATCATCTGAACCCAGCGAAGCATCACGCTCTAGTTGGTTGGCAAGGATTCCTTCAGGGTCATCATAGATAATTGCCCCGATATATAAGTTGTCGCTGTCAAAAATGACACGCACTTCTGTTCTTTCTGAAGGCTCTCCACCTTCAAGGGGTTCTTGCTGAGTAAAATCACTTATAGGTACCGCTTGTTGCCATACGTCTTCTAAAATCTGCCCGTCCAAATCCAGAGTGATGCCATCCGACATCTGAAAGGCCTGGAGAACAGGATCAGGGCTATCTTGAGCGACTAATGTCTCCTTGCTGAGACAACTCACCACAAGAATGAAAGAGAATGCTGATAGGACTCTTATCACTATATTTTATCTCCACTCACGGACAACTCGCAGTCGCCTCAAGTTCATCAATATCTCATCCACTGAGGACAACGCCCTAGAGTGATGACTCACCTAGTAAGGGAAATGTTAAAAATCCCATCATGGACCTTATAAACTAACTCGCCCAAGGTAGATCTCAAAGAGTTTATCGTTGAAATGGAGGTATCAAAAGTGACACTTTTTTGATAGACTACCTTTTAGGTAATTTGGCGAACGATACAGCTAACCCTAACTAAAACTGGAGTGAACTTGGATACTTACAACTCCAACACTGAAACTTTGGGTCAGAGCTCAACCGAACAAACATTTTTTGGTCAACCCAAGGGACTCTCCATCCTGTTTTACACCGAGATGTGGGAACGCTTTTCTTATTATGGCATGCGCGCCCTCCTCATACTGTTTATGACAGCTAGCACCAGTGGAGAAAATCCTGGACTTGGTCTCGATGTAGGATCTGCTTCTGCAGTTTATGGACTATATACAGCCCTAGTCTACCTCCTCGCTCTGCCTGGCGGCTGGATTGCTGATAATCTTTGGGGCCAAAGGAAGGCAGTCTATGTAGGAGGGTGGATAATCGCAGCTGGACATTTCAGCATGGCTTTTTCTTCGGTGCCTTCCTTCTACTTAGGATTGCTGCTGATCATCGTTGGAACTGGTTTCCTAAAACCCAACATTAGTGTCATGGTCGGTGATCTGTACCCCGATGGTGGTGCTTCGAGAGACGCTGGGTTCTCAATTTTCTATACAGGCATCAATATTGGCGCCCTCATTGGACCTATACTCTGTTCGTTCTTGGGTGAAGACTATAATTGGCACTTGGGTTTTGCACTTGCTGGAATAGGAATGGTCTTTGGGCTTATACAATTTAGAGCTGGAATACCACATCTCGGAGAAGCTGGACTACTGAAAACCACTCTTTCGAAACAAGAGTTGACTAAAAAATCCCGTAATTTCTGGAGTGGTACGATTTGTTTTGTAGGTTTGCTAGGAGTCTTTTCGTATTCGGTTGGAATTGGTCTTATCCCATTATCTTTGACCCAAATAGCTACAGGCCTCGGGACCGCTATCCTGATAATCGTAGCACTTTATTTTGCTTATCTCATTACCCTAGGAGGGCATAATACGGAAGAGAAGAAACGACTCCTAGTCATTCTATGGTTATTTTTGTTATCAGCCATTTTCTGGTCTGGCTTCGAACAAGCTGGGTCATCTCTAAATCTGTTTGCTCAAAACCTTACTGATCGCAACGTTTTCGGATGGCTAATGCCAGCTGGATTCCTTCAATCGGTAAACTCTGCATTCATAATTATTTTCTCTCCAATCTTTGCTTCACTTTGGCTCTGGTTAGCATCGCGAAACGTCAACCCTTCGATACCAGTTAAATTCGGTCTCGGATTACTGGGTCTTTCGGCCGGCTTCTTCGTCATAGCATGGGGTGCAGTCAATGCATCCATTTCCCCCGTATCACCAGCCTGGCTAGTTGTCATGTATTTTTTCTTCACCGTCGGCGAATTGGCCCTATCCCCAGTCGGCCTTTCTTCCATCACCAAACTTGCCCCTGCTGGCAGAGTTGGTCAGATGATGGGAATCTGGTTTGTAGCCACGGCATTAGGGAACCTGTTTGCCGGTCTTGTAGCAGGAAATCTTGAAACACTGGAACCTTTTGAATTATTTCGTAGCGTAGCTATGACCACCGCGGCCTTCGGATTGCTAGCTCTAGCCGTCAGTCGCGCTGTGGACAAAATGTCTGGAAATATCAATTGACGGCTTTAACGGGCATTAGAAATTTGTCCAAGAACTATCGACATCTATGATTACCGCAGTACTATTGAGCGTTCCAGGTCCTGACTTAGATAAGCGTCGACACATTTTAAACAAAAAGTGGATCAAGATCACCAAGAACTCATATCAATCTAAATGAAAAATAATCTCTACTTATCGCTGACAACATTCATTGTATCAGGCTTTTTTTCATTGAACTCGTCTATCCTCGCTCAAGAGGAGATCCCCACCATGAGCGCTGGGGTACTCTTAGGGGAAATCGAACTGGACGGAAGATTGGATGAAATCAGCTGGCAACAGAGTGCGCCTGGCTCCAACTATATACAGGGTAAGCCTTATGAGGGTAGCAAAGCCCTAGAAGAAACCGAAGTCCATGTATTGATCGGAGAAAAATTCATCTATGTCGGAGCTCAGATGTATGAATCTGACCCTTCTGTAATAGACAAGAACTTGGTGCGGAGAGATACAGAAGGACAATACGATTTCATCAATGTGGCCTTTGATCCCAACTTTGATCGGCGAACTAGTTACTATTTTCGGGTCTCAGCAGCAAACGTTCAATTCGATAAGTACTTCTACAACGATTCCCAACAAGACCAAGCATGGAATGCTGTATGGGAATCAGCAGTGCATCACCACGACCAAGGATGGTCGGTGGAAATGAAAATACCGCTATCCCAAATTCGCTATGATTCAAATGAACCCAACCAAACCTGGGGTTTTCAATCGTCGCGTAGACGAATGGTTGAAAACGAGTGGAGTTACTTCGCACTGCATTCTCAAAGGCGAACTGGTTACGTCAGTCAATTTGGTACCTTAGAAAATGTTCGAATACCAGAAAGCTCACGTAGAATTGAAACTCGACCATATGTTTCAAATAGCCTGCACAAGGCCACCGCGGAAGAGGGTAATCCTTTCTTTGACGGATCCGAGAACATCGAACGAATCGGTGCTGATTTAAAATTAGGACTAGGATCAGCTTTCACCGTAGATGCAACGATCAATCCCGATTTTGGACAAATCGAAGCAGATCCAGCCGAAATCAATCTCTCGGAGTTCGAAACTCGTTTTGATGAACGTCGTCCGTTTTTTGTCGAAGATGCCCAAGTATTTGATTTTCCACTGTCACGGTCTCCAGGTGACAAGCTGTACTACTCTCGGAGAATAGGCAGAGTGCCTCACGGAAGCGCTCCATCTGGGGCCGACTTCAGTCGCATCCCGCTCGATGCAACCATAGATGGAGCGATGAAATTAACTGGGAAAACCGACTCCGGCCTGTCCATAGGCCTACTGGCAGCATCGGTCGGAGAAGAGACTGGAAAAGCTTTCTATACAAGTGAAAATCGTTTTGAGGAGTTCCGTGCCGAACCCAGGTCACAGTTTGGTGCACTTAAAATACAGAAGGACCTTAAAGGAGGAGCGTCACAGATCGGCGCCCTGCTTACAGGAGTTAATAGGGATTTATCGAAAGATGATACCTTTGATTTTCTTCCCAAAGATGCTTTGACTGGAGGATTGCACTTCCAGCATCAATGGAACGACCGTGACTGGTCCATCGAAGGATCTCTAGCTGCCAGTCAGGTAAGGGGGAGCGAGAGTGCGATAACGCGAGTTCAAACTTCTAGCAACCATTATTTCCAGCGACCAGATGCTACCCGCCTTGCTGTCGACTCAGCAGCTACCTCTATGAGTGGAGGTCGCTGGCAGCTATCGTTAAACCGACAGAATGGTGAGCACTTCACAGGTGGATTCTGGTTGGGAGAACTAAGTCCTGGTTTCGAAGTGAACGATCTAGGATACAGTCGTGCTAGAGAGAAAATATCTGGTGGAACACGATTGAATTATAAGGAGATCTTCCCTAGTTCGTGGTACAAATCCTACAATATTGGATTTTGGGCAGCATCAAGTTGGAGTCACGAAGCCCTGGACAATTACAGCTCATGGAATTCCTGGGAAGCATCAAGAGCTTCTGGAACGACTAACCTCAGCTTCAAAACGACGTTCATTAACGAATGGAAAAGTGAAGTTAATTTCACTTATAGCTCTGACCACCGAAATTTTGCTCTGACTCGAGGGGGTCCTGTAATGGAAGATCCTGGTAGTTTTAATGTCAGAGGGAATGTAAGTAGTGACGCCCGAAAAACTCTCTTCTTAAAGAGTGGGTTCAGTCGTCGTTCTGGACGTAAGGAGTCTGGAGATCAGTTGAAATTCTACGGGACAGTTAGAATACGGCCATCTCCGCAATTCGAAATGTCAGTAGAGCCTAGTGTGACCTCAGAAACTATGGCTCAGCAATATGTTACATCAACTACGACTTTGCCATATACCGAAACTTATGGAAGACGGTACATTTTTGCTGACCTAGAAAGACATACAATGGAGATGGCCACAAGAGTTAGTTGGATATTCTCACCTAGAATATCATTTCAATTTTACGCTCAACCATTCATGTCTTCCGCAGATTATACCCGCTATAAACAGCTGAAATCTCCTCGAACCTATGACTTTACCTATTTTGAAGAGGGCACCCCAGTCAATTCATCACAATCTCTAACCTGCCAAAATGGTAGTCTCTGTAGAGACGAAACCACTGGAACAGTGAGAAACCACGTTGATTTCAATGACGATAATGTAGTGGACTACACATTTACTGACCGTGACATCAACTTAACTTCATTGATAGGAAACGCAGTCTTTCGTTGGGAATATAAACCAGGCTCTACATTGTTCCTCGTGTGGCAACGCAAGAAAACTTCATACTTAGCACTCGGAAATTTCAACTTTGATAGAAATTTTGAGGCATTGTTAAATTCAACACCAGATGACCGTATCATCGTCAAATTAAACTACTGGCTTGGAATATAATCCATCCAAGCCTAGACAAGGTTTACCTTCCTTTATATATCTTTCCGCAATGCAATACGCTTTCGGTCGTACAGTAATAGGGAGACTATTCACTGCGACGGCCCCGACTTGGGATGCCACATGACACATTATCATAAATTTTTCCTCGTTGTTTTTCTATCAGTCCTCTATGCTTGTGAAGCTACTGACGAACCAGGTGCACCAGTTTCCCTAGAAGGGGACGCGGAAATGGGTAGCTATGGATTCGGACAGGAGATTGGCAACTCCATGTTTACCATGAAAGACCACATAGAACTGGAAAAACTTTTCAGAGGAATAGAGGATGCCCTAAATGGTGTCGAGTCACCTGTACCAATGGCCGAATTAGGACAAGCTGGTCAGCGTTTAGTTCAAAAAGTTGAAGAAGAAGGACGAATCAGAATGGAGGAGGCGGGAGTGGAAAATGCAACAGAAGGAGAAGCTTTTCTTGAAGCAAACGCTGTGGCAGAAGGAGTGACAGTCACGGATAGCGGATTGCAATATGAAATACTTGAAGAAGCCAGTGGTCCAAAACCGGAAACCACAAGCCAAGTCCGAGTTCACTACCGCGGTACGCTCATCGACGGAACCGAATTCGATAGTTCCTACTCTAGGGGAGAACCTGCGACATTTGGAGTAGGGGGAGTAATTCCAGGATTCGGGGAGGGGCTTCAACTCATGTCAGTGGGAAGCAAGTATCGTTTCTTCATACCTTCTGATCTTGCTTATGGAGCCAATGGAGCAGGTGGCGCTATAGGTCCAAACTCGACCTTAATCTTCGAGCTGGAACTACTGGAAATACTCTAGATAGAGTAGGATTTCTAAGACCAGGGACGGAAGAGAGATCAATTACATAAATCGGCTACACCCGCAATGAGCCGTTCTACTTCCTCTTGATTGGTATAACAAGCACAACCGGCCCTCACTAGTCCCTGGTGTTCAATCCCTAAAGCCTCTGTTACACCAGAAGCATAGAAATCTCCATGTGAAAGAAACAAAGCCGAACCGTTTGCCAATCGTTCAGCCACGTCGGCAGAATCCATTCCCTGAATCGTAAACCCGATGGTTGGAGTTCGAAGTTGCTCAGGTCCAGGACCATATAGCTGGACATGTCCCTGCTCATTCAGACCCTTCCAGAGAAGATTCACAAGTCTTTGATTTCGCTCATGTAAAACTTCGAAGACATCTGTCAGACGTTCTCGACGAGATCCATCCGTTCCAACCATCTTAGACAAAAATTCGACGGCTGCTGACGCACCAACTATACCTTCATGATTTAAAGTTCCTGTCTCTAGTGACTCTGGCAAATAATCTTTAGCACATGGTAGCCGAGGTGGCGATAAAAACTCTTCAAGATCTTTTCGAACAAATAAAATCCCCACATGAGGTCCATAAAACTTATACGCTGAGCACGCTAGAAAATCACAATCTATTTCTGCAACGTCTATTAACATGTGGGAAGCCATGTGCACAGCATCAACGAAAAAATAAGCCCCAAAGGATCTACACAAATGTGCGGCCTTATTCAGATCATTCACAGTTCCTAGAGAGTTCGAAGCACCGCCTATAGCCAAAAGCCGAGTTCGTTTAGAGAACAGTTTAGTGAGAACATCCCAATCCAATGTTCCATTTTCTGGAAGCATAGGTACCGTATGCACCTTCACTCCCCTCTCACTCTCTAAACTTCGCCAAGGAGCTTGATTAGCCTGATGATCCATCTGTGTAACGATTATCTCATCCCCTGGGCCCCAAAGTCTTCCCAAAGTCCTACTCAAATGAAATGTAAGAGTGGTCATGTTATTACCGAAAATAATTTCCCCTGAACTGCATCCTAAGAAATCTGCAAATATCTGTCTTGCTTCATGTAAGAGTTCGTCTGTTTCTTCACTGGTGGGATATCTCCACTCCGTATTAGCATTGTGACATAACAGATACTCACTGACTGCCTGTGCTACTCCAGTAGGGACCTGAGTTCCACCTGGTCCATCGAAATACCCTACCGAGTGTCCTGATTGCATCCGCTGCAGGGCGGGAAAATGTTTTCTGATTTCTTCAGTTGAAATCACACTCATACTCGATCCTTACATTCTGATTGTTACTGGAAATTCCATTATTCGTTACTGACAAAAGCATCAGCTTCGATTTCAACCAAATACTTTTCGCCGACAAGTCCAGCTTGAACAAGCGTATTTGCTGGTGCTATGTCCCCGAACCGCCTTCCGTGTACTTTTGCTACGACTTCCCAGTCTGAAATATCTCGAAGGTATACTCTAGTCCTAACAACGTCCTTCAAACACCCACCTAATGACTCCAAGGCACCTTCTATCTTATCTATGATAAAATGAGTCTGCGATTCAGGATCACTTCCCCCAATATTGCTTTCTCTATGCGTCGCAGTGGTTCCAGAAACCCAAATGTGGTCACCAATTCTGACAGCTCTAGAATAACCGCCGATTCCCTCCCAGGATGTACCAGACGAGACTGCACTCCTTTTGCCTGACAGTTCTTTTTTGTTATACGCGGAAGGCACTTCGTTAAAGTGGTCACTTAAATCACCAGATGCTGTCAGAAAAGGAGGTTTCCTGTATTCATCGCCACAGTCACCTGGTATCATACCGAATACTTCAAGTCCCTCAGTTATAGCGGACCTGTCTGTTTCACCCAATTGCAAATCAGGAATCCTCGAATTATCGCGGATATGCTCTTCACCCCCCATTCTTAGTCCAAGAATGACACCAGCAACTGCTGGGTCTTCAAGTATGTACCTAGCAGCTATGTTGGCTATTGAAACCTCATGAGATTGAGCTATTTCGTGCAAGTGCTGAAGGATCTCCTGGTAGGCCCTCCAGCCACCACCAACTTCGATAAATCTTTTGTATTTCATTTGTGACCATTTTCCGAGGTCCTTTATGCTTGGCTCGGCAACTTCCAGCCATTCTTCTGAGAGGAAACCACCAGCTAAAGTGCCATAGGCAAGTAGACTCACCTCGTTAGATTGACAGAAACCAGTCATTTCTTCCTTAGCTCTTTGGTCAATCAAAGAGTAAGAAACCTGATTGGACACGACATCGATACCACTCTGAATAGCCATTTTCAGATGGACTGTGTCAAAATTGGTTAAACCAAGTTGACCGATTAATCCTTCTTCCTTTAGCTCCTGTAGCCAGAACAAGCTGTCCAACCAAACTGGATCTGCATAGTTCCAGGCATGAAACTGTAAAAGACTAATCGAATCGATCCCCATCCTCTCTAAGGAACTCTCCACGGCTCTTCTAGTATCTTCCCGCGTTATAGGACCAGGTTTTGGGACCCACTTAGTGAGACATTCTACTTCTGTTCCTGGAAAATCCCTGAGAAAACTCCCTACAAGTAGTTCTGCAGATCCATAGTGGTCGGCCATGTCAAACGTAGTAAAACCAGCTTCCACGTATGAACCCATTAATCTTGTCACTTCCCCAGGATCTAAGCTTCCGAAACGCTCCATATCGGCTATCTGCCAGAGACCAGTCAGGACCTCAGACACTTCCAGTCCTGGACCTAACCTGGTCTTCTTTACGACATTTGCCACTTGCTATTCCGCGGGTAATTTAGAAGTGATTTTGTTGATGTCGACACCTTTTTTTTCTAAATGATTGACTTCAAAAAGATAAATCAGGCTTGCTAAGCCCATCACTAAAAGCCAAACAAACGTCGAATGAAAATACCAAGCAGCTAATTCACTGGTCAGATCTTTCCAGACATGTACACTTAGGAAAATGACTAGCAATACCATACCGATTAAGGCGGTAGCTTTGCGCACCTTCCAGGAACTCAAAATAATGACCTTATCAGCAATATCTCTATTTCTCATTGGCAGTACCCACACTGCCAAGCACATAAACATAAAATTGACGAGCATTGAAGTCACAAGGATATCAATACCCAAAAAGAAGTCGCTAGCCAAATGACTACCTACTATTCCAACTGAAGCCATGCAACCACTGAGCACTATAGCCGTTCGAGGAGTTCTAGATCTTTCGTCTATTTTTGCTATCCCAGATGGCACAATACCATCCTTAGCCCACGAAAACATGAGCCGAGAAACCGACAGTAGCATTGCTGGCAAATCATTTAATAGGGCAATGGCAGCCCCCAAGATAATTGCAACAGTCAAACTATCAGGAAGTAGATACGCTAGAAGCCCAGGGGCTGTAAGGTCTTGCGATTGAGCTTTTTCTGCGATGTAATACCAAGGAACAGCATGATAAATAGCAGCCGTAAAAAGCATGTCAAAAATACCTACGATTAGAACAGCTAGGCCAATCGCTAATGGTAAATTTTTAGCTGGATTGCGTGCTTCTCCTCCTGCCTGAGCGATAGAGTCAAAACCTATAAAGCTCGTGAAAAGTATGGCTGAAGCAGCTAAATAATCTGAAGCTCGCAAGGGAGAGGCTACGGGATCAACCATGACTTCTCCCGTCGCCTTGAGAACCGCCGAAGCAAAATCTTCCTGACTGAACAAAAATCCTGATACTATCACCACACTGCCCAAGACGAACATGATCAACATGAGTGGAACTAAGGTTTTTTCATAAATCCGCACTCCCTTGAGGCTTAAAGCAACAAAAAGCCACAAGATTCCTAGCGAAAGAAGAAGTCTGATAGGTCCAGAATCAATGGCTCCAGCTGTTTGTGCCCATCCCAAGACTAAGAATACGTCCCTGAAAAAAGGAACTATTAGATACGATATCACCCCTATTGCGATGGATAACCCAAACCATTGTGAGAAGCTGGCAACAAAACCCAGGTATGGATTCAAAGCCCGACTTGCGTAGACGTAGCTGCCTCCTGCCCTTGGCATAGATGAACTGAGAATGGCATAAGCGAGCGCCGCAAAGCCAGCGGGAACAATCGAAAACAAATAGGCCTCTACTACTGAAGGTCCAATCCCCGGTACACTACGTTGGATCATTATGGGCACAACATTTATAGATGCCCCCATCATAGAACACACACCCGTTGCCACCAATCCAGTCAAGCCTATCTCTCGAAGTAAACTTGGCTTTTTGTCAAAACCAGTCATTTGAGTCATCTCGATTCCTCTTTCAGAAATCAGTTAATTTCATACGGTCAAAGCCGTTACAAATCCCTTAAAGGTACATTGCTGAACACCGCAAATGTTAGGTCGAACGTCCACAATTGATAGTGCGAACCATCTTCGTTCCACAAGAGCCATTAGGCTACCCCTTGTGGATCTTCTCTTTCAACCCAATTTTTTCTGTCCACCTTAAAGACTGTGACGGTGGAACCAAAAGAATTAAAGCCTTAAAAAATGCACTTAAAAAGGAAACTAATATGATCAAGTGTCGACGAGAGGTGCCAATTGTTGGAGGGACACTCCTTAAAACCCTAACTGTTTTTGCCTGCTTGTCCCTATCGTTCACATCATCTCAAGCTCTGGCTCAAAACCAAAACCAAGATTGGGACGCTCAGCAGACACTTGACGACAAATCGTTTGTCCATCCACCCAATGACATATCTGAAGCTGTTTTGGCCCCACGATATCTCAACATGACATTATCGAATATAAGTGCAAATAAACGTTGGTTTCTTCATGAAATCAGTGACGGACCAGTGACGATGGACCGATTCTCCAAGGATTTTGACGAGCTAGGGGGGCAGTTTTTTGACTATTCTGCAAATCGGCATCGTAACCTCACTATCCGTTCCAACGTAGGCATTGATGTCATTTCTGCTTCTGACGGGTCAAGAAATTCAATACAAACGCCCAACGGTTCTAGAATTTCTAACGCGAAATTTTCACCCGATGGCTCCACTCTGGCCTTCTTTGTCCACACAGGCGGCGATACTCACATCTACACCGGAAATCCTGCGACTGGAACAGTAAGAAAGATTACAAATAACGCGGTCCTGGGGAATTTCGTAACTGATTTCGAGTGGACTGGTGATGGTAAAGAAATAGCCACCGTGGTAATTCCAAGTGGACGTTCTGCCAGACCTGTACCGAGTACAATTCCTACTGGCCCCCAGGTGAAACACACTGAGGACGGTGAAAATATGCTTCGCACCTATGCAAGCCTTATGGCAACTCCTCACGACGAAGAATTGCTAGAATGGCATGCCACGGGTCAGCTAGTCACCATAAATGTGGAAACTGGCAACACCGAGAATATTGGCTCGCCCGCAATGATCTATGGATTTGACTTTGCTCCGAATGGTCAGTACTCCAGAGTAGAGCTATTAGAAAAACCTTTCAGCTACATAATACCTGTTAACAATTTCGGTCGCGTTGAGCAAATCTGGAGTCGAAATGGAAATATGTTGGCCGACTTAGAAAAAACCGAAATGAACACAGGTCTGGGTGACAGAAGACCCTCAGCGCCTGGAGTGGCGGGTAGCGGAGACGCGCTACAGAAAAGACAAATCCGATGGAAAGAGGACTCCAGTGGCTTAACCTATGTACAAGCCGAAAGCCCTACCGATGAAAAGGAAGAAGATAGTGACCGAGTAATGGTATGGGCTCCCCCCTTCGAAGATTCGAACATATCGGTTCTTTACGAAACTGATTCTTCCCTGTCCAGCCATGGCTTTTCTAATGACTACGAAATTCTATTTGTGACTGAAACTTCTGGATCTGAAAATGAGCAAGGCCAGATAACACATCGAGCAATTGACCTGAGTGACCCGGGACAAACTTTCGTCCTAGCGCAGTACGACTCAGACGATTTTTACTCCAATCCAGGTTCACTATTGATGGACGGAGGACAAGTACCAGTCGTTAACCGGCGACGCGGATCCTCAGCAGGAGGCACTGGCGTAGTAGAAACATCTATGGATGGACAGAACGTCTTCTTCTACGGTCACGAATACAATGCTGATCCAATGCAGGAGGGACCAAAAAATTTCCTTGATAAGGTGGCAATTAGGACAGGAGAGAAAGAAAGGATTTACGAAAGTAATAATCAGGAATCATATGAACGAATCATTTCGGTGATCGACATAGACGATGAAGAGTTTGTGGTTTCAAGAGAAACACCTACTGAAACGCCTCAATCCCATCTCTTAGCAGATGGCAGACGCACGCAACTGACAGAGAACGTCGATTACACTCCCGATTTGACCCATGCCCCTAAACGAAGATTTGTGGTAGAACGTCCAGATGGATTCAAGTTCATGGTCAATGTGCTTCTCCCTTCGAATTACAACCCAGGCACAAGGCTGCCTGCCATGTTCTGGTTCTATCCAAGAGAATATGAAGACCAAGAAAGTTATGACGAAGCCGGCAGGACCTACAACAAAAATGCCTTTCCAAATTTCGGCACCCGATCCATTCAGTATATGACAAGAATGGGCTACGCTGTGGTTGAGCCCGATGCTCCTATCGTCGGTAAACCTGGCCAAATGAACAACAATTACGAACATGACCTCCGAAACAACTTGGCTGCTGTAATCGACGAACTTGATGAAAGAGAAATTATTGATCGAAAACGACTGGGGTTGGGAGGTCACTCCTACGGTGCCTTCGGAACTGTAAACGCCATGGTACACACCCCATTTTTTAAAGCAGGAATCGCTGGAGATGGGAATTACAATAGGACTTTTACTCCACTTTCATTCCAGAGTGAAAGACGAATATTTTGGGATGCCAAAGAAGTTTATTTGGGCATGTCTCCATTTGTGTACGCTAACAATCTGACTGGTGCCTTACTCATGTATCATGGAATGCATGACCAAAACGTCGGCACCGCACCGGACCATTCGCCAAGACTTTTCCATGCATTAAATGGACTGGGCAAGAAGGCCGCTATGTACTTGTATCCTTTCGAAGACCACGGACCAGCAACCAAAGAGACACTCCTTGATTTGTGGGGTCGTTGGGCCGCATGGCTGGATGTACATCTCAAAGGAACCGAAGAAGAGGAAAGAAGGATAACTAGCGATGAGCATCAATGGAGAGACTAAAATTTGACGTCCCCCTCGACTTCTAGAACTTATTTATGAAAGGATCACATTTATGCTAAACGTCAAGCACCTCAATCAGATTTATTTGTATACTGCCTTTGTATTTCTAAGTATCTCCCTAAGCTCAGCAGGAGATGCCCAGGAAACAGTGGTCAATCAGTCGGACAACCCCATTTTGCAATCATTCTCATGGAGGGGTATCGGACCCATAGGACAGGGCGGTCGTGTCGATGATTTAGCAGTATCAAAGGAAAATCCTCACGTTTATTTCGTTGGTTTCGCCACTGCAGGCCTTTGGAAGACTAAAAACAACGGAACTACCTTTAAAGCTGTCTTCGAGACACATCCCACGGCTTCAGTTGGTGCGGTGGCAATTAGCGACGCGGATGCTGATATAGTATGGGTGGGAACTGGAGAGGCGAACAATAGGCAAAGCTCCTCATTTGGAGCAGGAGTCTACCTTTCTACAGATGCTGGCGAAACATTTAGTCTGGTTGGACTAGAGGAAACTCAATCAATAAGTAGGATTTTGACACACCCCACTGACCCCGATGTAGCCTGGGTAGCTGCAAACGGTCATCTATTTGGTGCAAATCCAGAAAGAGGTGTATACAAGACTGCAGACAGGGGATCATCTTGGGAAAAGGTACTCTACGTTGATGAAAATACTGGTGCTACCGACCTAATAATTGACCCATCGAATCCAGACGTCTTATTTGCAGCGACTTACCAACGCCGAAGAACAGCTTGTTGTTTTGTAGGAGGAGGGCCGGGAAGTGGCATTTGGCATTCTTCAGATGGCGGCAAGGAATGGTCAAAGGTAGAAGGAAATGGACTACCTAACGGAACCATGGGTCGTATTGCTCTAGCCACTAGTCAAGCGAACCCGAACATTATTTATGCACAAATCGAAGTAGCTCAAGACAAAGAAGAAAGCCTGTCTTCGGAGGAATCCTCTAAATATCAGCAGCTCGCACAAGAAGATGCCCTGCCTCCCGATACAGAATACAATGGTATTTGGAGATCAACTGACAAAGGGAGCACGTGGGAATTCAGGAGCAATGAAAATGGGAGACCCATGTACTTCAGTCAGATAAGGGTAGATCCTATGGACCCTAATTTAGTCTATGTAGTCGACCAGCGAGTCCACAAATCAACAGATGGAGCACAGACTTTCGCAACATTGGAAGGATATGGACATGTTGATCAACATGCCTTTTGGATCAATCCAGAGAACAGCAACCACATCATGATCGGGAATGACGGTTCGTTGGACGTCAGCTATGACCAAGGGGAAACTTGGGAATCCTTCCGAAACTGGGAGGTTGGACAACCATATCACGCTTCTATCGATATGCGTCGTCCTTATTACGTCTGCACTGGACTTCAAGATAATGGATCTTGGTGTGGCCCAAGCTCAGTCCGGGGGGAACAGATACTATCCGAGGACTGGTATCGTGTTGGAGGGGGTGATGGATTCTATACGGCAGTAGACCACACTGATCACCAACAACTTTTCAGTGAATCTCAGAATGGCAATATCCGCAGAGTCAATCTAGAAACTGGAGAACAAATCAGTATTCGTCCACAGCCACCCAGAAATGATCAAGATTCTAATATCAGTCCCGCTCCTTCTCGAGATCTTGAAATAAGGTGGAATTGGAACACCCCGTTCATGCTCTCGCCTCATAATCAAAGAGTTATTTTCGCTGGCTCAAATAGACTCTTTAAATCTCTGGACCAAGGACGAACCTGGACAATGAGTCCAGACCTGACTAAAAATGTGGATAAAGACGAGATAGAGATAATGGGACAGTACAACTCTCTACCACGTTGTAGGCCTTGGATACGAGGAGAAGAGTGTATCCTCTCTCGTAATGATGGTGTCAGTCAATACAGCACTATAGTGTCAATTGCAGAATCCACACTGATGCCAGGGGTCCTATGGGTTGGAACCGACGATGGAAACATCCAACTGAGCAGGGACGGAGGTAATACCTGGACGGAAGTGGGAACCAACATACCCGGGGGAACCCATAACTACTACGTCTCCAGAGTCGAAGCATCTCATAGTGACCCAGGTAGGGCCTATGCCTCTTTAGATGGGCACCGAAGTGACGACCTCAGACCCCACATCTACATGACTCATGATTTCGGGGAAAATTGGACATCTATAGGATCGGATTTACCCTCGTATGGGAATGTCCGCACAATACGGGAAGACCCACGAAACCCCGATCTCTTATACGCAGGTACCGAATTTGGATTTTACATCTCCCTAAATAGCGGAGACAACTGGCACAAATTCATGAACAATTTAGGTACTACACGCATAGATGATGTTATCGTGCATCCAAGGGACAATGATCTCGTACTCGCAACGCATGGACGTAGTGTACAAATCATGGACGATATTACGCCTTTGCAAGGTTTAAACGCTCACATTCTTGAAACGGATGTACATCTTTTTGAACCTCGAGAAGCAGTACTTTGGAAACAAGATCGAAGATTTTCAAGATCTGTTACTGGAGCCAAGATTTGGCAAGGAAAAAATGCTCCTCAAGGCACGATGATTAGTTATTACTTGAAAAATGGAACAAATGACACTGCAACCATTACGGTAACAAACCTGAGTACCGGAGAGACTTTCAGAGAGCTGGAAGGATCGACAAATAAGGGACTGAACAGAATTGCGTGGGATCTCAGAGGCACTGCCCCACCGATCGAAGAAAGTGTCAACAGAGGCTTCTTCGGCCGAAATCAGGCTCCAACAGCAGAACCGGGGACCTACAGGGTTACACTCGAAGTAAATGGCGAAAGCCTTTCACAGTTAGTAGATGTGCTCGAAGATGTGTGGATGGATGAGAGATAAAATGATCCAAGCAAACAAATTGACACTATTTCGAAAACCTTGGCCAGTCATTTTGTCACTGGTAATCAGTTTGTCCTGTGACCAAGTGCCAAGTCCTATCAACGTCGTCGATATAAATATTGCCCAGATTCAGGAGAATATCCTTTCAGGACAAACAACCTGCAGAATGATTGTTCAGAGTTACCTGGATCGCATCGAAGCTTACGATAAATCAACTATCAATGCGATCACTGTCACTAACCCAACAGCTCTTGATAAGGCAGATGCGATTGATCTCCTGGTACAACAAGGTGAACAGTTAGGCCCGTTATTCTGTGCTCCATTACTGATCAAGGATAATTTTGATACAGAAGACCTACCCACTACAGCGGGTTCTATTGCTTTGCTGAATAGCTATCCTCCTGATGATGCATTTATGGTGCAGAAAATCCGTGAAGCAGACGGAATTGTCCTTGCCAAAACCAACATGGCAGAATGGGCTTTCAGTGCCAGACAAACTGTGAGTTCATCTTATGACACTACAGCAAACGCTTATGCACTGGACAGGGTTCCGGCAGGATCCAGTGGCGGGACTGCTTCTGGAGTGGCAGCCAGCTTAGGCGTAGCTGGCCTGGGAAGTGATACTGGAAATTCTATTCGAGGACCATCATCTCACCTTGCTCTAGTAGGCATCCGCTCGACAATTGGACTTACAAGCCGAGACGGTGTCGTCCCCCTCTCTTTCGATCGAGATATCGCTGGACCAATGGCTACCTCTGTCGAAGATGCTGCAAGAATCTTTAATGTTGTTGCAGGATATGATCCAGCTGATCCCTATACTGAGGCTGGGAGAGGACGTAAAGAATCAGACTACACAAATTTTCTTAAAACAGACGGACTGGAAGGAGCTCGGATAGCAATAATACCTAATATGGTCTATACCGAAGATGCTGATACTGCTGTGGTCAGCTTGTTCGAACAAGCTGTCTCCGACCTGGAAACATTGGGAGCACAAATCTTAGACTCGTTAGATTTCGACTTACAAAAACAGTTGGACCGTGAAAATATGTCTTGTCGCCGTTTTCGCTATGACATGTATCAATATCTATCCTCACTGGGTGACGCCGCCCCAATAAAAGACGTCTTAGAGGTTTTAGAAAGTGGACAATATTCTTCATACGCTGAAAATTCCCTAAGGAGCTACCAGAGCAGACCAATGGATATCCACCCTGCTCAAGATGAGCCTCCCTGCCCTGACTATTTAGACAATCAAGGTCGCCAAGCATATTTAGCTTCGTTAGTGAGTGCTATGGACGCGGATCGCATCGACGCTGTAATCTATCCGACTTGGAGAAACCCTCCCGCTCATATAGACAGAGGAAACGAAGAATATAAAGGGGACAACAGCCAGTTAGTGGCACCAGCGACGGGTATGCCCGCTATTACAGTACCAATGGGATTCACCTACGGTACACTCCCAGCAGGTCTCCAATTTGTAGCCCGCCCCTATCAGGAAGGACTTCTATTCCAATACGCATACGCATATGAACAACAAACAAAGCACCGAAAACCTCCCGAGGGATTCCCACCGCTCTAAAACCCTTTATTTGGAGAAAAACGGACATGTCAAATACTAACAAATGCGTGCTACTGATAGCAGGGCTGCTTATTTTTCAAAGTGTATCTGTACCTACGGAGTTGTCTGCCCAGGGAGGCACCACTGCACTCGATGAAGAAGATTATGTTTCTGTAATCAGAGAAATCGATTTCACTGTTGGAGACGCCGAACTACACATGGATCAGAAGTACTGGGGAGATCTAGGAACTGATAGTGATGCGCTTAAGGCACTCATGGAGCAGATCAAGGCATTCTGGCAAGAACAAGAAAGTTCGTCTGGGATTGAGCATTCGTCGCAAGCCCTGGTAGCCATTAGCCAGCTTTCACGAGCAAGTGGGCAGGAAAACGATTCCGAAGCAAGACAAGCGGTTCAGACACTAAAAGAACACCTCAGAGCCATTAAAGATCTAAATCAGAGAAACCAAACGAAAATCCAATTATTGAATATGTTTTACGATGACTAGTGATCCCTCAAACAAACGCCTGACTCTTTGGAAATTCCTAGGGATTCTAGTACTCTTCACCCAAGCTGGATGTGACTCCTCTCAGAACCTGTGGGACCCATCACAAACTACTTTGCAACAAGAAGCTCCCGATTCTTTTTCAGTGGTTTTTGCGACAAGTGCGGGAGACTTTCAGATGATGTTCTACAGAGACTGGTCGCCGCTTGCTGTTGATCGGATTCACTATCTTTCACGTCATTCTTTCTTTTCGGGAGCCCGGTTTTTTCGTATTAACCCATCTGTAGTGCAATTCGGCTATACGGGAAAACCAGTATTGGACTCTATATGGAGAACATTACCCATAGCAGATGAACCCGTCGTGTCTAGTAATACCAGAAGCACGGTTTCCTTTGCAAGAGGAGGTCCTAACTCCCGGGATTTTCAATTGTTCATTAATATGACTGATAATAAGGACTACGACACTTGCTGTGGCGGAGGGTTTCCACCGGTCGGAAAAGTTGTGAGTGGTATGGAAGTAATTCAATCATTTAATAATGAACATGGTGAAGAGCCTGTTTACTATCAAGATTCGATAATGCTCATTGGAAATGAATTTCTAGATCGACAATTTCCTCGTCTCGACACAATACAAGAGACTAGAATCGGCAGATTCTAAATACAAGAAAAGGTTTGTACTGATGATAAAACAAACTTGGAATGCAGAACGGACGATCAAATTCAAACAAGCAGGATTTGTTTATCTGTACGTCGCAATTCTCTACGAGTCAACAGTCTATGTCATGTTCGAAAATCAAATTCTACCTGACCGTCTGGGCCCACCTATTTTGTGGCTTATTGCTGGAGGTGTGATTGCATTCCTAGTTTTTTTAGGACTTTATTATTGGCAAAATGTATGGATTGCACGTTCGATCTGGATAATGCAGGCATTTAGGTTTCCAGGGTTACTCGCCGGAGCTTTCTTCCCGCAGGCAGAGACTGTGACACCAACCACTTTTTATATGGCAGCCCTTATAGTAGTCTCTGTCAATTTTTGGGCACTCGCACGAGCGAGCTGGGACATATAAGTTAAACTGCAGCTTGAAATAAGTATTCTGTAAACCCATCAGAGTTCGAAACTTTACAGTTCAGGAGAGCATTATGAAGTCACTCTTACTTAAAACATTTTTCGTTTTGTCAATTTTGACCATCGGAGGAGTGGTGGATGGTGATGCCCAAAACCATGCCCCCAACCCCTACACTACTAACCCGTTGTGGGGTGAACTCCCAGAAGGTAGAGAGTGGGGATCGACAAGTGCCATCTACCCAGGACCAGATGGGACAATTTGGGTAGGAGAACGATGTGGACAAAATACGTGTGTCGACAGAACCAATGTTGATCCAATTTTGCAGTTCGATCGGGACGGTAAGTTGATCCAGAGTTTCGGGGCTGGAATGATAGTTTGGCCTCACGGAATGTATGTAGATGATGAGCATAATGTATGGATCGCCGACGCTCGCGGAGACGGAACACGGGGCCATCAGGTACATAAGTTCAGTTCGGATGGAGAACTATTGATGAGCTTAGGTACAGCAGGTGTAGCGGCACTAGGAGAAACCACGTTCAATCAACCGTCTGACGTATTAGTAGCACCGAACGGAGACATCTTCGTTGCGGATGGGCACGGAGGTGCGGGTAATAATCGAGTGGTAAAATTTTCTAGTGACGGCACCTTCATAAAAGACTGGGGCGGAACTGGGAAAGAAAACGGTGAATTTAGAGACCCCCATGCTCTAGCGATGGACTCCCAAGGACGTCTCTTCGTAGGTGACCGTGCCAATGCTAGGCTTCAGGTTTTCGATCAGGAAGGTAACCATATCGCTACATGGACTCAGTTCGGTCGTCCCAGTGGTCTATTTATCGATGACAACGATATCCTATACTCTGCCGATTCTGAATCCAACAATACTTGGGGCGCCAATCCAGGGTGGAAACGAGGTATTCGTATCGGCAGTGTAGTAGACGGTCTGGTCACTGCTTTTATACCCGATCCTGAACCAGACCCAGATAATGCGGGTACAACAGCTGCCGAAGGTGTTATGGTCGATGCTGAAGGAAACATCTATGGTGCAGAAGTTGGTCCTAGCATGGTGAAGAAATACATAAAAAATTAGCTATTTGACTTAGTAGAGGAACTAAAGGAGGTTTCGTGATTTTATTCAGGAACCTCCTTTAGTTTCTCTATTTTTTCAAGTTTTGAAGTTAGGTCCTCCAATTTCTTTACTAATTCAGTCCTCTCCCTACTTATATTTGCAGTTTCTTCTGGAGAGACACTTTCATAATAATCAGGATCTGCAAACATCTCATCCATTTCTTTAATGCGAGCCTCAACAACGTCCACATGCATCCACAGTTCCCCTTCCTCTTTCTCAGAATTCTTTTTCTCTCTAACATTCAATGTTTTTCTGATTTTCTTTTTAATTTTCTTTTCCTGCTTCGCCTTCAATACTACCCTGTCGACATCTAAGTGGTCGTCCCCACAAAAATGCACATACTCTTCATAGGTGCCCCTATAGTCCAATATATCCTGTGGTTTTATCTCCAGGATCCTATTGGCTAATTCGCCTACAAACCACCTATCATGAGAAACAAAGATTAAGGTCCCAGCAAAGTTCTTTAGCCCTTGTACAAGGGCTTCTATGGATTCCAAGTCCAAATGATTAGTGGGCTCATCAAGTACAAGAACGTTGGGGTTTAATACCGAGAGCTTTGCGAACACTAACCTTGCAGACTCACCTCCAGATAGTGCACTCAATCGTTTCTTGCTTTCATCACCAACAAACAACATCAAGGCAAGTTTAGCTCTTACGAAGCCTACATCTTTCCCAGGACAAAGTTCCCACATCCACCCTTCTGCTGTCTCCTTAGAGGACTTAAAATAATCCTTATTGTCTTGTGGAAAGTACCCCGAATGCGTCTCATAGCCCCACTCTATTTCACCTTCATCTGACGCCAATTCTCCCATAATGATTTTTAGAAGAGTAGACTTTCCTATCCCGTTAGGACCCATAATCGCAAGACGATCCCCCCTATCTACCGAAATGTCAACTCCATTCAAAACCCTTTTATCACCAAAATTTTTCTTGACTCCTTTTACTTTAAGAACCTCCCTTCCACTAGCCCGCTGCTGATCGAAACGAAAGCTTGGATATCTCCGTGAACTGGGTGGCAAAGTAAATAGTGCATCTGATTTCTTTTCGATCATTCTGATTTTACTTTGTGCTTGCCTAGCCTTACTCGCCTTAGCCCTGAACCTGTCTACAAATTTTTGGTGCTCTGAAATTTCCCGTTCGCGCGAACTTATCTCTTTTTCTCTTCTCTCTCTTTCCGCAACTTTGTCATTGAGGAATTGGCTGTAATTACCTGAATACATCAAAACTGTCTCATAATCGACATCCAAAATCTTATTCGAGACATTGTCGAGAAATCGGTGATCATGAGAAATCACTACCACAGCACCTTGGAAATCTCTCAAGAATGTTTCCAGCCAACGGATAGAAAGTATATCCAAGTGATTCGTCGGTTCATCCAATAACAGCACATCGGGAGAACTTGCTAAAACCTGGGCTAACAGGACCCTTAGTTTAAACCCACCAGAAAGAGTTGATAACTTATCTTCATGCACATCTAATGAAAGACCGAGACCTTCCAAAATCTTAGTTGCCCTTGCCTCAGCTGTATAGCCGTCATTTAACTGTATCATCTCCTCTAATACTGCAAATTTGTCCGCGTCGAAATCCTCTTCGGAATTGGCTAAAAGAGCTTCTTTAGCTTCCATCGCTTGCCAAAGTTCATGATGCCCCATCATGGCAACATCGATGATTTTCCTGTCTTCATAGAGGTACTGGTCCTGCCTCAACACTCCAATCCTTAAGCGTTTCTGTATACTAACAGACCCTTTACTGGGCTCAATATCACCGCTGAGTATACTTAAAAGAGTTGTTTTGCCAGACCCATTAGCACCCACCAACCCACAACGATCCCCTAGGTTTATCTGTGCAGAAACGTTGGAGAACAAAGTCCTGTCTCCATACTCTTTAGCAATATTCGAGATAGAAATCATGGAAACAACTTAAATAAAAATGTTGTGACCGATATCCCCCCCCATTGATATCATTTTAAAACACTAAGCACCTTAATGGAAAAGTAGTGTCATCTGTCTCGGATAGGCTTAGATTGGACTCCATGAAAAACATCACTATAGTTGGCACGGTCCTTTCCCTAGCTATCACATCATCGATCTCTGGTCAGGATCCTATCAAGCAACCGCAGGTGACCATACTGACCACTGGTGGCACCATCGCTTCGCGTAGCGAAGCCCCTAGTTTAGAAGGCCACGCTTTGATTCAAGCAGTTCCTCAACTGCTCGACTACGCCACTGTTAATGTTGAAGAGATCGCTCGCACTGGATCATCCCGAATTACACCCGAAATCTGGCTTCTCATTGGCAAGCGTATCAATGAGATTTTTGCATCGAACCCTAATCTCAGTGGAGTCGTCGTCACTCATGGCACCGACACTATGGAAGAAACTGCATATTATTTGAACCTAGTAGTCAAAGATGACAGACCTGTAGTCCTAGTCGGATCCATGCGTTCTGCTGATGTAATATCCGCTGATGGACCATCCAATCTACTTCAAGCAGTCAGAGTTGCTACCAAACAACATTCCAAGAATCGTGGTGTAATGATCGTACTGAATGATGAGATAAATTCAGCCAGGGATGCCTGGAAAACTGACAACCAAAGGGTTCAAACTTTCAGTGCTATGGATCGTGGAATCCTTGGTTATGCCGATCCAGACACTGTCATCTTTTACCGTAACCCTTCCCAACTGCACACTGTCCACAGCGTTTTTGAGCTAGATGGGATCGAATCTCTTCCAGAAGTACCCATAGCCATTGATTATCCAGGTTTCGATGGATCTACTATCTTTCAATGGATCAAGAGAAATCCAGCGGGAATAGTTGTCCAAACTTTTGCGGGTGGTAGAATGAGTTCGGGAGCAGCAGATGGAATCCGTGCAGCTGTGGCAGGAAACATCCCCGTAGTGATCGCTTCGAGAGTTCCAGGAGGAAGAATCCCAGGCACACCTTCAATAGAAGG
>JBJKYO010000056.1:0-7283 GCA_045561015.1 Longimicrobiales bacterium
GCACAAGAAGTGGACGACACTCTTGGCAAGGAAGAAAGAACGACCATGGTCGCTATAAACTCCGTTTGCGGGTGCGCAGCAGGAGCAATGAGACCGGCGGTTGCACTGTCTCTACAAAACAGCACCAAGCCTGAGGTATTGCTGACTGTTTTTGCGGGCCAAGACCTAGAGGCTACAGAAAAAGCGAGAGAATATTTTCTAGGCTATCCACCGTCTTCTCCCTCTATAGCGCTCATGAAGAAAGGGGAAATAGTTCACATGGTGGAGAGGCATGAAATAGAAGGCAGCAGCCCTTTCGATATTGCAGAAAAGCTAAAAGAAGCGTATAACCAACACTGCTAGTTTTTTCGCTCTAAAAAATCTCTAGCAAAAAACTCTAGGACGCGCGCGCACTGCTCTATTTCTATGGTATCAACCCACTCATCATCTGAGTGGGCCTGACCTATTGAACCAGGGCCAAAACAAACGGCTGGAATGCCTGCCTCATTCAAGAAAGAGGCTTCCACCCAGGCCGTCATGCCTTCAATCGGAGAATCCGTTTTTAGCTGCCTGCAGGCCTTAGCTAGCCCCTTAACTAAGGTTGCGCCAGATTCTATTTCTGTTGCTGAGCGCACAAGGGTTTCTCTTAGCGTAGCATTGATTTCTGGGTTTTCCTCTTTCATAGATTGTAAAGCCGACTGAAACTCTTTCATTACAGCCTGGAGCTCCTCGCCGGGCAGCGTTCGTCTTTCCAAAAGGAGCTCACAACATGCCGGATAAACCGAAGGCGCCGAACCTCCATTTATTGTGCCAGCGTGAAAAGAAGCGTGGCCGAGTAGCGGATGAGGCTTTCGGGACTCTAGACTGTCCCTCAGCTCTGCAAGCCGACTTAGATATTGTCCTGCGTGTTCAATGGCGTCTACTCCAATATCTGATCTAGACCCATGCGCCGCGTTTCCCGAGAACAACACCTCCAGCCATATGAAGCCTTTGTGGGCAGGCATAATCGCCAAGTTCGTGGGTTCGCACACAATGGCCCCGTCTGCCTGCAGACCATTCTCCAACAGGGCCCGCATCCCTACACTAGCATGTTCTTCGTCAGCAGTTAGCGCAACGCAAACTGCTCCGTGTTCTGGCTTGTTTTGAGCCAAGCGAAATGCGGCAGAAAGAATTGCCGCAACCCCTCCTTTCATGTCACAAGAACCTCGACCCCTTAACTTGCCCCCCTCTAGCTGCGCCCCAAAGGGATCTATAGTCATCCCTTCAACGCCGACCGTATCTAAATGCCCATTCAGTAGTAGTGTCTTTTCTGGGTTTTCCTCTCCGATATACCCCAAAACATTATATCTATCTGGCGTTGGCTCAGAGATCTGCACTGAAGCTCCCCACTCCTCGAGCCAACCAGCAACCAGGCTAGCTATCTCTCGTTCCCCAGAACCAGTATTTTCGAGCTCTGGATTCACAGATGGAGTTGCAACCAATGCCTGGGCCAAAGAGACGGCATCGCCCTGCATTGCTTTTGTAAGAACGTTTGGCATTTCTTTTAACAAAAACCAGGCCTCCCTGTCATGTCCTTCTCAAAAAGGTTGGTTGTTAATGTACAGCCGGAATCAGCCCTGGCTAATTGGGGCGGAAGATTAACCTAGTCCTTCCCCTCAAAGTGAACTTTATTCTTTTCGATATAGTCGGCATACTCTGGCGGAACATCGGTATCAGGGTAAATCGCTTGCACCGGACATTCTGGCTCACAGGCACCACAGTCTATGCATTCATCGGGATGAATAAAATACATATCACCCGCCTCATATATACAGTCCACAGGGCAGACCTCTACACAGCTGGCGTCTTTTGTGCCAATACATGGCTGAGCGATTATATATGTCATAGAAACCCTGTACTAGAATCGTTATTAATAAGCACTTAAACGAACAACATTAAGGCAGGAAAAGTCCTTGGCGTCAAGGGCACAGACTAGCCCACTGAGGTCGTTACTTTTCCCAAAGAACGTCGCCACTATCTTTTTTGAAATTTTCCCCCCTCGCTAAAACGAACAACAAATCAGACAGCCTGTTCAGGTAAACAATCGCACCTGAATCTATCCACATCTGCTCTGCCGCTTCGACCACCGCCCTTTCCGCTCTTCTGCATACTGTTCTGCACACATGTAGCATTGCCGCTGAATGCACCCCCCCTGGAAGGACAAAAGCTTTTAGCTCTGGCAATTGTTCTGACACTTTGTCTATCCAGCCTTCCATCTCTTTAACTCTTTCTAAAGGAACCCCCGTTTTTCCTTTCTCCCCTTCGCTTCCTGGCTCCTCTGTACAGGACGCTAAGTTGGCACCGATAGCAAACAGATCGTGTTGGATAGCGACAATAAATCTCTCTAGTTCGTCGTCGTCTATCAGCACTAAAGCCAGCCCCAGGAAGGAGTTCAATTCATCTACGCTCCCATAGGCCTTAACACGCATATCGCTTTTTGAAACCCTACGACCCCCAAAAAGCCCAGTCGAGCCCTCGTCTCCAGATTTAGTATATATTTTCATGGCTTTAGAAGCTCCTTCCAGAGCAATCGTGTTAAATCAGTCCCTTTTTTGATGAAACCGACCTCCAAGCAACCCTAGCTAGCGACCTAGGTCAAACATTTTTGTATACTTGATAATGAGCTGTCGAACCTGTGGCCCGTAGGCAAAGCCAGTCCGATCCAATGACCCAAAGTGTTCCGTATCATTGAGCACTATGTTCAATCCCGTTCCAGCTGTGTCAAGCCAGCCGAATCGTATATTAGTTCCAAAGTTTTCTGTTTGGTCGTTATACTGCAGCAAGGCGGCTAGAAAAATCCTTGGGGTGAAAGAATAAGATCCTTTTACAGCGATCAAAGAATTAACGAATTCACCTTCCGGCAACTTCACATCGTAGTAACTCACCCGAGTGGAAGCTACGAATCGATCTTGAAAACGGTAGTTGACTGTCGTGCTGGTACCAACTCTGTCGCCCGAGTAAAATCCACCTGAGTCAATTGTTCCTTGAACCGACAATGGTGCGCTCAAGTCGGTGTTAAACCTGAATTGAACGTCTACATTGGTATAGCTTCCAGCTGGAATCACTATTCCTTTGCGTATTTCAAAAGGCTTTTGTAGCCCCTCCCCCCTTATGTTCAGGCCTGGAAGCTGGAAGAAAGCCCCATTGGAAAACTCAAAATGGTTATCAATATGAATCCATCTAGTCTCAGTAAATCCACTCATATCCAAATGTTCCATCCAGTGAACATGAGGCCGGAGCTCTCTAAACCATGACACACTTGGGAACCTTACGTGCCTTAGAAGACGAACCATAAAATATCTATATGCCTTTCTGGGCAGAAACCCTACTTCGGGATTGAACTCGTCTCCAACCTCCCTATAGGAAAGAGAGCTTTGCCAGTCTCTTGTCTGGTAGCTCGCGCTTCCAGCGAAAGCATATTCCCCCTCTTTAAGTCCGCCTATTTCTGGGGTTTGAGTTGCCGAAAGCCACCCGTCAAAAGTTAGCGCATCCCCTATTCCTAGGCGCCCATCTACTGCATAAGTCAGGTTGTAGTCTCCCGTATCAGCCGTATTGAACTTAGACACAAGAATTCCCCCAAACCTGGTCCGATTTCCAAGCTCTCGAAATACTCTGGTTACTCCAAAATTAGTGCTTGGCGCAACCAGGCTAGTCTTACCATCTGATCCTACCTCCTTCAATTCGTCCGCTTGAATGTTGAGAAATCCCAGCTGTACATCTCCAACCTTTCCCGTCAGCCTGCCCCCCGCCTGTATGGGCACAACCTTCCCCTGTGCCAAGCCAATCTTTCTGCTGAAGAAAAGGTCGGCTGATTGTCCAGACCCTACGGAGAAGGTTCCCGCATTTTCCAAGAAGAAGCCCCTCTTTTCGGGGAAGAACAGCGGAAATCGAGTGAGGTTTATTTGCTGGTCGTCCACCTCTGCCTGTGCGAAATCAGTATTGGCAGTGAGGTCTAAGGTTAGGCTCTGAGTTAAACCAATTTTTGCATCACCTCCCACTTGGAAGTCTGCTTTTGCCCCTGGGCTTGCCACGGTATAGTCCTTAGCAGCACTCGCTAGACTATAGGGGCTTAGGGTAAACACCCTCCGCTGTGGCGCTTCAAACCCGGCTAGGGTCCCCGCCAAGGAAACTCTGTATAGGTTGAACTGGCGAGGTATGGGGGCCCAAACGGCCTCTTCGTTTCGGCGTCGAATCGTTCGCCCAAAATTTACTCCCCATTCTTGTTCTCCACCTTGGCCATAGCGTAACGTCGAAAACGGTATACGAAACTCTGCATACCACCCACCTTGATTTCTTGAGGTCCTAACCTCCCAGCTACCATCCCAGTTAAGATTAAAACCCCCCCCAGACCCAGACTGTTGTCGCCTTGTCCCCGGGCCTCCTCCTCCTCCTCCTCGTTGTCCTTCGTTCGCAACCTGCCCGTCATACTCAATCCCCGCTGGAGTAGTACCGAAAACAAAAGCGTTTTGGCCGTCCCGATAGGTGTCCAGCACTACCACAAACGCGTCTGTTTGTTGCAGGGGCGCATCACGCCTAGTCTCTCCTAGCACTATATTTGCCGCATCCTCATCGTACATCCAAGCCCCAACGTACAGAGCGTTGTCGTCATATAACAGCTTCACTTCAGTCGCTTCTGACACGGGCGTTCCTTCGTTTGGCTCTCGCTGTACGAAGTCTGTAATGCTCTGGCCGAGAGACCATGCATCGTCATCCAAAATCCCGTCCAGGACAGGCGGACTAGACACTCGTATGGCCTCCGCCTGGGGCGCTGCTGTTTGTTGTGCTTCTAGCACTAGAGAGTTGGCCAGCAGAGCTAGGGCCAGGGCCCCTTGAAAAATTCTATACATCCAACCCCCTAAATGTCGTTCCAGAAACACAGCCACCAATGTACTCCAGCCTTCAACCGAGTTGAAGACGTTACATGTCTTAAGTTTGTTAAATTTTTTCAAAACTATTTTCTGAGACGGGCAACCTGTCGAATCTTCTGGGCCTTTTCCAGCAGAGAATCAGCAGCTCCTGGGCCTTTCTTTTCGACCCGGAGAAGGTCTCTAATATCCAACAACATCTCTAGATAAATCTGATCCCTTTGAAAATCGAACTCCAGCCTAGACCTGCTCACATTTGGCTTGGACTCCCTGTTCAGCTCCTCACGATAAAGCTTTTCCAGGTTATCCAGCACGCTCTCTCTGTTTCTCATAGGACCTTGCCCCCAGCTCCTTTAGTAAAATAATCAGCAACTGCCTGTTTGAGCTGCTCTATTTTTCCATTGAAATAGTGATCGGCTCCCTGTATCGTTTCCACCGTGACCGCTGGGCCCCAGGCTGCCGATATCTTTTCCAGCTCTTCAGCTGTTCCAAATTCGTCCTGGCTGCCTTGGATCAAAAGGGTTGGCTTTGCCGTAGCCTTAAGAAAACTATAGTCGTAGAGGTGCACTGGCACTCCAAATCCAACCAGAGACTTCACCCTCGGATCTTTTAGCCCCACCTTCAACGCAACCATCGAACCAAACGAAAACCCTCCGGCCATTAATGGAGTTGATGGGTAGCGCTCCTCCAGCCAACTCAACGCTGCTCCTGCATCGTCTTGTTCTCCCGCCCCACCGTCATAGATCCCAGTGCTTCTGCCAACCCCACGGAAATTGAAACGACAAGCCACGACGTTGGTGTCAGCCAGCACCTGTGCAACCCGGTATACGGCCTTGGTATGCATGGTGCCCCCTTGCAATGGATGGGGGTGACAAACTATGGCCGCCCCTTTGATTGGACCCCTAGGCTCTCTTAATACTGTCTCCAGCCGTCCATGTTCTACAGGTATTTCCAACTTTTCTCCTTAGCGGGCCCTCTCACGCCTACTAGCTTTCCTTCTGTTAACGGTTGATTATACCCTTTGCTGAAAAATTTCTGAAGTGCTTGGTTGTGCGCGCTGCTTGCTGGCCAAGCCCTAATACAAATTAACCAAAAAGACGATGGACTTACCAGAAATTCCCTTACTATTAGCATTTCTCGCTGGTATCGTCTCCTTCCTGTCCCCATGCGTTTTACCCGTGGTGCCAGCTTATCTAGTCTTTATTTCTGGCGTGACAATGGAGGAGCTGGGAAGCCAAGGCGCTTCCTGGGCAAGAAGAAAAGCCTTCTTCCATTCCATTTATTTCTCTGCTGGATTCTTGGCCGTCTTCATGACCCTTGGAGCCTCTGCTACCGTCTTCGGCCAGGCCTTCAACCGCCTACTACCTGAAGTTTCGCGCCTAGGAGGACTCGTAATCATCGTCTTCGGCCTGTTCTTGCTGGGGTGGATTCGTTTGCCCAGCCTAGCAAAAGACCTGCGCTTCCAATTGAAGGCCCGTCCGTCCAGTTACGTTGGAACCCTGGGGGCAGGCATAATTTTTGGCGCGGGCTGGACTCCCTGTATTGGTCCACTTCTGGGCACGATCTTGCTCTATGTGACCATGGGGTTTTCAGTGGCCAAAGGCGTCCTGCTCCTGGCCGTATATGGCCTGGGCCTGGCGCTTCCTTTTATTGTTGTCACCGTCGCCTTTCATTGGTTTACAACATCGCTCAAGTGGGTACAACTTTGGTCACACCGGCTCCAGCAAGTTGCTGGGCTTTGCCTTGTTCTGTTGGGATTTCTCCTGTTCAGTGGTACCTTTGCTAGCATGTCCGCCTCGTTGGCGGACCTAGGACAAATGATCGACCTGGAAATGCCATGAAAATATTCAGACAACTTTCGTTCCGGCTACACATTTGCTCTGTCCAAGCAGCAAGGTTTTTTTTGGTCCTTGGGGCCATTTCTCTGCTAGGGTGCTCCAAAGACAGCCCAGACACGTCGGTTACGGAAACACTTCTGTCTTCAAGTCCCCCGGCCCCAGCCAGAGTGCCCCCTGGGCTTCGCTCATTGCAGCGTCCCGCTCCACCACCTTCTTCGGCAGAAGAAGTCACCATAGACAACATGGGACAAGACTTTGGAGACCTCGACGCGCCTGTAGCAGTACTTGAGTTCTATGACTACGGTTGTGGCTACTGTCGACAATTTCATCTCGAGACGTTGCCCGCCCTAAAAGAAGAGTACATCAACACAGGAAAGGTACACTGGAAGTCCATGCCTTTCATCATGGGCAACTGGGAAGGGTCAGTGCCGGCATCTCTCGCATCAGAATGTGCTTCCAAGCAGGGCAACTTCGAAGGTATGGCAAACAAGATTTTTGACCAACAAAGCGAGTGGAAAACACGAGACAACCCAGAGAGCCTTTTTGAACAGTTTGCAGTGGA
>JBJKYO010000057.1:0-26362 GCA_045561015.1 Longimicrobiales bacterium
ATCCTAGTCCTGTTAGTGCTCCCGACCTCCAACAAGCTGGCTCCTGAACATTCCAATATTTCCGGAATTCTGAAACCTCCTCCTATCTCTACCAGTTCCCCTCTTGAAACAAGAACATTCTTTTTGTCTGCCATGCACCGTAGAGCCAGTACCAACGCAGCTGCACCGTTGTTAACGACCAGAGCTGATACGCCTCCAGTCAATTCACTTAAAAGTCTAGTGCAATGATCATACCTTGATCCTCGGATTCCATTACTAACATCGTATTCAAGATTAGAGTAACCAGCAGAAATCAGCCTCATCGCTTCCAGGGCTTCGTCAGCGAGAATAGCTCTCCCGAGATTCGTATGGAGAATCACGCCCGTTCCATTCAAAATTTTCTGTAAAGATGGTTTTAAAGAAGCGCTGATCCTCTCCTTGACTGGAACGACAAAGCTTTCTGCCTTGCCCACATCCTCGTTGAATTCTGAGCGGAGTATTAAACTCCTTATTTGTTTTATCTCTTCCTGAAGAGCATATAATACTAGCCCACGACCGTACTCATGGATAATCGCTTCGAAATGCGGAGATTGTAGCATAGATTCAACGGACGGAATAAGACGTAACTTATCTTTCATAATGATCTTGCCTATCGAGACTTAAATTATCCAGGAGCCTCTCAGGTACATCACGTATCACACTACCGGTCCCACCGCTTGGGCCAACACCATTAACGTTTACGAGTCCGGAGATAGTAACTTCATAAGCTATCTCGGGTTTAATCGGTTCAGCTAAAATAAGATAGACGTTTCTACTAGGTACACTGGCACCTCTGCCTACTAGTTCCATTGCCGAAGCAATCGAGTCAAGTGTTACCGTTGGCAGACTGTCTCCAACAGCATCTCTAGTTAATTCCCTTCTGACATCAAATTCGTACTCATCTAGGATTTCCTTGATTTCAATTGCCCCGGACGCACCTTTAGACAAAGTTGCTACCACATCCTCAGCTGGAAATTGTTCTGGATTAAGATAGTCATCAAATTCTACCAACAACGTCAACGAATCCACTACTCCCACTGCATTTAGGACAGGAGGGGTACTGTCTGGGCGTAATACCTTCATATCCGTGAATACTGTATCATTGGCCTGTACTACAAGGCGAGTACTCGCAATAGGTTCAGTCGATTCTGGCCTATTACTTCTATTTTCATCCATGAAAGCAGTGATAGAATAAGTCCCCGTCGGTAAATATCGGAAGGCGTAGACTCCGCTACTATCAGCAACGGCGATGTGCTTCAATCCGTCTCCAGATTCCAAATTCGATCCCAAAGTGTCGGTCGAAGCAATTACTGTTGCTCCAAAAGAAGGCCTCAAAGTAATGCCATCGGTGACTGTTCCAGCAGCAACGTTTGCTATCATCTCTGGACCTGTAGAGAACAAGAATTCAAAAGGGTAAGGCATGGGATTTTGAAAAAGATCTCGCACAATTGGAAGAATAGTTATCCTATACACAACGCCTTGTGTAAATCCTCCTAGTATTTCGATTTCAAGACTCTGGCTACGGTGATTTACGGCAATTTCTCCCAACATGGGGTGATATCCTGACAGCATCCTGTAATGACCCTGAAACTTGCTGTTTCACTGATACGTTCATCGAAAAAACACTTCGACCGGGGCCCTGGAAATCCTCGAGTACAGCAAAAAGCATTTGGGCGTATTGCCCACGACCTGTGGACCGACATTGTCTATAGGCCCCCCCAATAGGAGCGCCCGGGCGGGGCACAATTGGTAAAAAGCTGCTACGGCTAGTACCAAGCAGTTAATACCTCTTTTCACGGGGCTGATCAACCAAAAACATTTATTCATCTCTACAGTGGAGTCAGATTTTTGCTCAAACTACTTAATTTGCTACTCAGGGTAGATAGTTGTTGGAGGAAAACTTTCTTCCTTCAACTTTTCTTTTTTCTACAATATCAGGTGGGGGCCGATGTCAAGAATTTTTTCATTGGCTAGTTTTCCTGCGCGCGCCCTCCACTAGACCTTCCAAAACGCTTGATCTCGGCACTCAGCTTCGTACACTCTTTGTCCAGGGTCGATTACACCTGCTAGGGGTATAAATACTTCCGTGCCCATCCTTGAGAACCGTATTAGCTCCAGATCCTTCTGCAGCACCGTCGATCACAACTTTGTCTACACCAGCCATTTTATCCAGAATATCTGCTCGATTTCCAAGAAATTCTGACAAGGCTTCATTCACTCCAATAACCTGCAAAGCAACCTTGCTTTTTTCTGCTACCCCGTATTCTTTTCTTAAACTCCTGATTTGCGTGATCAACTCTTGTATCTGACTAAAATCCAGCTCTGCCTGCGCATTTGTTAAATCTTCATTCATTTCCGGCCACTTTGCGACAGCTAATGATTCAAATTGCTCTGCTTCCTTAAGCTTTGGCAACTGTCCCCACAGCTCAGAAGTCACAAATGGCATCATTGGATGGAGCAATTTAAAAATTCCATCAAGAACTGTAAGCAGTGTTGATCGAGCTGCATCGTGGGACTGGCAATCTGCTTCAGCCAGGCGAATCTTGACCATCTCCAGATACCAGTCCGCAAAATCTCCCCAGACAAAATGGTATAATTTTTCGGACACTTCGTGGAATCTAAAATCCTCTAGTCCTCTGGTTGCTTCTGCGATGGTTTCCTGTAATCTGGAGAGTATCCATTCATCTTCAATTTCCAGTGTACTATTTACCTCTACAACTTTCGCCACCTCATCATCTCCAAGCCGCATCAGTGCAAATCGTCCCGCATTCCAGAGTTTATTAGCAAAATTGCGACCAATTGAGAAAGAAGATTCAAGATTTTGATGATCAAGCCTGATGTCACCTCCAACTCCCCCGCTGGAGATGAGAGTAAACCGCAAAGCATCCGAGCCAAACAGTTCCACCACTTCCATCGGATCAACACCGTTGCCTAAAGATTTGGACATCTTTCGGCCCTTTTTGTCTCTGACTGTCCCGTGTAAATAAACCCTGGTAAAAGGCGCTTCACCCATGAATTCGTATCCAGACATGATCATCCGAGCAACCCAAAAAAACAGAATTTCTGGAGCTGTGACCATATCATTAGTAGGATAGAACGCCTTAAGATCTCTTGTCTGTTTCGGCCAACCAAAAACTGAGAAAGGCCAGAGCCAAGAAGAAAACCAAGTATCAAGAACATCTGGGTCCCTAGTCAATTTTGAGCTGCCACAAGAACTACAGTTGGTCGGATCTTCTCTAGCTACAATTGTTTCATCACATTCATCACAATACCAAACTGGAAGCTGGTGCCCCCACCATAACTGTCTGGAGATGCACCAGTCCCTGATATCCTCCATCCAGCGCTCATAGACTTTTTGCCAGTGACTTGGTGTAAAAGTTATCGTACCGTCCATAGAAGCCTGCAGAGCAGGTTTCGCTAGAGGCTTCATTCGCACAAACCATTGTAAGCTTAGCCTGGGCTCAACAACTTCGTTACACCTGTAACAATGTGGAACCGCGTGGGGATGATCTTTCACTTCACCGACTAGACCCAGTGCTTTCAAGCTGGATAAAACCCTTTTTCTAGCTTGTGATCTATTCAAACCTCTGTAATCCTTAGGTACATTGTCATTCAAGTAGGCTTCAGGGGTGAAAATATCCATCATTTCTAGTCCGGACCGTTGAGCTATCTCAAAATCATTGGGATCATGGGCTGGGGTAACTTTGACTGCACCTGAACCGAATTCTGGATCTACGAAATCATCGCCTACAATGGTTACAGTTCTATCGGTAAGGGGAAGGGTGATTTCCACTCCAATTAATTTCAAGTATCTCTGATCTTTAGGATTTACAGCAACAGCAGTGTCACCCAACATAGTCTCGGGACGAGTGGTTGATAATGTCAAATACCAACGACCGTCGGGAAGCTGACCAATTGTCTCTACTCCCTCTTGTTGGAGTTCTTTTGCAGTGTTCCATGTCTCTTCAGGCAAAGGGTATCTCAATTCGTAAAGTTTACCTGGTATCTCTATGCCTTCGGCCTCTTCATTAGACAAGGCAGTCAAACACCTCGGGCACCAATTAATTATGTATTCACTCCTGTAAATCAGGTCTTTTTCATAAAGCCGCACAAAGACTTCTCTAACGGCCTCGCTCAAACCATCATCCAGAGTGAAACGAGTCCGCTCGAAGTCACAACTAGACCCTATAGTTCTAATCTGGTCTAATATTTGGCCACCAGTTTTATTTACATAGTCCCAGACCTCTGATTCAAAGCCTTGGCGACCCAATTCATCCTTTGTTATCCCTTTTTCCGCCAGATTCTTCTCTACCATATTTTGGGTTGCTATTCCCGCATGATCGGTCCCCGGAACCCACAGGGCTACCTTCCCTTGCATACGTCTCCATCTAATCAGCACATCCTGTATGGTATCATTGAGACCGTGTCCTATATGGAGGACAGCAGTAACATTTGGAGGAGGAATTACTATCACATACGGCTCTTCCCCGGCATCAAGAACGGCTCCCGGATCAGCCCCGAAATATCTATTTTCGTTCCAGGATCTGATCCAACTATCCTCTATACTATTGGGGTCAAAACGCGGCGGAAGTGTCTCAGCCACGATGGCTACAGCCTATCATATTTTTACCTTGTGACGTTTTCAATTTTTTCCATTACCACTAGCAATGTAACACTATTCTAGTCATCAATTAGATACTTGAGCGAGTACAGATTTTCAGTTACTTATCGCCTGCGAATAGTGTCCGGAGGTGCGGCCACCACCTCTTCCCTCTCACGGTCCCTTCTTCTTCTTATGGCTTCTGCTCTTTCTCGCCAGCTCTCACGAACCGCTGCGTTACCACTAGCATTCATAATATCCCGATCTTCCCAGGCTCTTCTAGTGCTACGCTCCCTTTGCCAACTATTCTGACCGAAATAAATTGGCAGAGGAATAGTGATATCGCCCATGTGCAGTTTCCCAGGGCTCAGACCCCACCTTTTCCCTTGCGAATCAGTTTTTGTCCAGTCTGTCAAAGCATTTTCAGCTTCCATGGCTCGATAGACTGAATCCACCCATATTTCCAGTCGACCAGCTAACATAAGCTCCATAATTTCAGCAGGCTCCAGTTCGAACACTTCGGGCTGAGCTTTCCTCCATAACCGCTCATCGGAACTTCTCACTCTTAAAATTTCAGCAGCTCTCTGACGGAAGTCATCTTCCTGATTGTCCTGACCGGCTTCTTGGGTGAGTTGTGTCCGAATTTCGTCTGCTTCTATCACCACGTCTTCGATTATTTCTTCTGGAATATCTGATTCGCTTTGAGGGATGTCAGTTTCAGTAATTGTGACCACTCTTATTCCATCGAGTGACCCAGAGGTCGTCTCTTGCACTGTAATCGTATCTCCCAGGTACCAATCCTCTACACTAAGAGAGTATATGAGGATAAGAAGTCCATGCAGGACAGCAGATACCGCAAGACCAAAAACCATCGCCTGATGGTTGAGTTTGGCTCGAGATTTCATACTGCGTTTTTTCCCCTTTGGCCCTCCAAAACAATTCTCATGCTCCTCGTTCCAATTTGAAATCCTCTCCTTCTTCTCAGGAAGAAAACTCTAGGTCTCTATCAATCGCCCAAGTCGCTTTGCAGCTGTTCTCATTAAATCATTCCCCACCGTTAAGGCAACTCGGAAAAAACCCTCTCCACCTGAACCTAATCCCGCACCTGGTAACACCACTACACCTTCCTCTTCAAGAGCTCTTTTTGCAAAACTCACTGAACTTTCCTGTTTTGGAATCTGTATCCATAAGTACATAGTAGCTCTCGGTGCAGTAACATTGAAACCTGCTTCATTAAAACTTGTAACCGCTGCATCTCTTCGATCCTGGAAAATGGCTACGTTTTTTGGCACCCATTCATCATAGACTCCTAGTGCAGCTAACCCAGCGCATTGGACAGCCATGAAAGACCCTGTATCCATGAATGTCTTGACTTTGGTCAGAGCCGAAATCAAATCTGCTCCTCCTGCTACCCAGCCGAGCCGCCAACCCGTCATGTTATAGGTCTTAGAAAAAGAATGGAATTCTAGCGCAACATCCTTAGCACCCTCAATTTCTAGGACGCTGGCGGGTCGATATCCATCAAAAGCTATTTCACTGTAAGCATTATCATGCACCAAAACTGCTCCCGTCTTGCGGCAAAACTCTACAGAATCTGCCAGGTAGTCTAATGAAGCCAGAGCAGTAGTGGGATTATTAGGATAATTCATGTAAAGTAGGCGCATGTTCCCCAGAGTTTCCCGCTTAAATCCATCGAGTGGAATCAAAAATTCATTTTCTTCCACCAACGGCACTAATAGGGGATTTCCACCCGCGAGAGTCACACCACCCAGATACGATTGGTATCCTGGGTCAGGGATTACGGCAATTTCGCCAGGGTCCATGAATGCTAAGGGTAGTTTGGCTATGCCTTCCTTAGATCCCAAGAGAGGTAGTATCTCACGGTGAGGATCCAGGTCTACTCCGAACCGTCTTTTCATCCAGCCAGCTACGCCTTCTCGGAATGAAGACAGACCAGCCTGGAATCCATAACGTGACATTTCAGTCTTTTCTGAAGCTTCTGTAAGGGCTTGAATCACCTCCCGGGGAGGACTCAGATTGGCATCTCCTGCTCCCAGGTCGATAATATCCACCCCTCTGTCCATCAACTTCCTTTTAGCCTTTGACAAGTCAGACAGTGGATACTCGGGCAATCTCAAAAATCTTGCACTTTTTTTAATCATGGTGTAGTGATTCCTTGATCACTTGATTCTGGAGAACGGTCTTTCCTTCTATTTCCACTTCTACCCTATCACCTGGAAACAAAGAGCCCACTCCGGCAGGAGTTCCCGTGACTACTATGTCTCCTTTTTCAAGTGTCACGACTTTTGAGATGTAGGCGATCAGGAAGGGTAGAGAAAAAATCATCTCTGAGACCGAACCCCGCTGTCGCTCCTCCCCATTCACCCTTGTGAGTAAAGTGAGGCCCTTAAAATCCTCTTCGGTCACAGAGATCACTTCACCCACAGGACAGAAAGTGTCAAACCCTTTTCCCCTAAACCATTGGTTCTCATCTCTTTGGATTTTGCGCGCAGTCACATCGTTAACAGCCATAATCCCACTGATGACCGACCAGGCATTTTCAGTAGAAATGTAGCGTCCCGTGGAACCTATTATTACACCTATCTCACCCTCATAATGAACATCATCCACGTTATGTGGAATAACAATGGATTCACCGTTACGAATCACACTCGAAGGCGGTTTGAGAAATATCAACGGTTCTTTGGGCACCTGATTACCCAATTCAGTAGCATGAGCTTGATAATTTCTACCGACACAAATTATCTTGGAAGGTTTAATGGCACCCTTTTTTAACGCTAAATCACTGTTCATCAGTTGCCGAAGGTTTCTGCACCCCCTGATAGAACAAACTCAAGCTTTGCCTTATACTTCCGAATACAGGAACGGGCTGATTGCCGTCGGTGTGAATGTAGGTTCCCACAATTGCGGAAAATCCACCAAGGGTCAGGAACATGGTAATAATTGCCCACCAGAAACCTACATCGGTATGGCCGTTGCTCCAGCCCGCCAAGGAATCCCTAAGGGTTATGGATGCCAAAGCCAGAATTCCAAGTCCTACCAGTATTCCTAGAACACGAGTCATATTTTTTTCCTTTCTTTGATATTCGCAAATCCTGGTTGCTTAACATGGGACTACTTTTATTATTTCAAAAATTCTTCACCTACAACATACCATTATCCACCTGGTTCGAACAAACCACAGAATTCTTTTAGCCTGACTCGTATTGTCTCCCATGGACCAGACACAACTTCCGCATTAGGTAGAGAATCTCTCATTTGAGATCCATAAGATTTGCTCACTATTCTTTTGTCCAGAATAACTACAACTCCACTGTCTTTAGAGGAACGAATAAGTCTCCCAAAACCTTGCTTTAACTTCAATGTTGCTACGGGCAACATGAATTCCTTAAATGGATCTCCACCCCTGGAGGAATAACGGTCAATTCGTGCTGCATTTATAGGAGTAGATGGAACACTGAAAGGTAGCCGAGGAATAATCACTGCCCTGAGGGCAACACCTGGTAAATCAATTCCCTCCCAAAAAGATCCAACACCCATTAATACCCCCCTAGAATTCTTCATGTGTTGTTCTAGCAGCCTGGCCCTGGTATCCTCACCCTGAACCAAGAGGGGTAATTTCAAACTTGGATTCTCCCTTAACAACTGAGTGATTTCGTTTAGTGACTCCCATGATGTACATAGCACCAACACGCCTCCATTCACACGCCTGGCCGTCTCTGCGATAACCTCTGCAGTGCGTTCCCTGTGCAAAACTCCAGAATTTCTTACATCAGGAAAATCAGTAGGGATGGCCAATAAAGAACAAGTATCAAAATCGAATTCAGACGCCAGCATCATTTCAGTCAAAGTGAGATTGTTTGAAACAGGATCAGTCTCATCACTTCTAAATCCAAATCTCGATTTAACAAAATCAAAGGAGCCTTGTGTGCTAAGTGTGGCTGAAGTGAGTATTAAGGTGTCCATTTCACTAAACAAGACATTCCTCATTATAGTGCCTGGCTCTATGGGCATCGATTGGATAATGAGATTCCTCTTGGATCTCTTTAAATTCGAGCTCCATTCAATCCATCTCACATGAGATCCCTCTTGATGGCCACTAGAAAACACAAGCTGTAGACCACTTACTATTTCTTCGAGACTGTTTTCTGAACTAATGAGATCAAGGATATTCTCATTGGGCTCACTAGTTGTTCCGATTTCCAAAGTCATTCGGACCGACTTAGTTTTTCTTCTGAGATCCTCAAGACTGGAACACAATTTTTCTGAGGCTCTGACTATCGAATAATTAATAGCGACATCAGGAAATTCAATCGCTATAGTCTGGGATGAACCTGGAACAAAAGGATGAATCTTTTCTTCTATAATGTTCAACAGTAGTTCTAAGCTTTCTTTAGCTGATGACAGAACGAACTGGAAGTTTTCATCTAAGGAGTTTTTGATCTTAACCAACTCAAGATTCTCTGGTTTTTTTTCTAATGAACTGCTTATAGCCACGAGCAATCCTGATCCTTTCAAACTAAAACGCTCTAAAATTCTTGAGATACCATCGGTATCTATCTTTGTTCCAAATTGGGTCGTAGCAACATCTTCAAGGTTGTGCGCTTCGTCTATGACTAAGCGTTTGTAGTGCGGAAGAACAGGTCTCTGTGTATTAGCGGCGTCTGAGTTTTTCGCCCAAGAATCAGATAGAAGAAGATGATGATTAACCACCAGGAGGTTTGCTTTTGATATATCCCTGCGTGAATTTTGATAATGACAGATTTGGAAGGATGGACACACTGAACCTAAACAAACGTCGGAGTCACTTTTGATTTCATCCCAAACATCTTGATGGGGCACGAAATCCATATCTGAAAGAGAACCATCCCTAGTTTCTGCCGCCCACCTAGCAATCCTTCCCAATTGCTCAGAACGGTCATTATTAAAAAGCTGATCCTGCTGTGACCTGGCCAATTGCAATCTGCGAATGGAAAAGTAATTGTTACGACCTTTCACCAAAGCCCATTTGATTTTTGATCCAGTCAACTGCTCCACCAACGGAATCTCTTTGGTTACTATTTGCTGCTGTAAATTAATAGTGCTAGTCGACACGACACTCACTTCATCGTTGAGTGCTCCCCAAGAAGCCGCAGGAATCAGGTAAGCCAAAGATTTTCCGACCCCTGTCCCAGCCTCCACCAGAGTCGAACCCCCTTTGTTGTATTTTTCTGCAACAAGACGCAACATTTTTCTTTGTGCTTTTCGATCTTCATAACCTTCAAATAATTTTTGTAAGTTCCCAGAAGGAGCAATCAAACCCTCAAGTTCGTCGATGTTCAAGCTTTTATTTTGTGCTATATACCGAGGTAGGTTGAGAATTTTTACCCGTTGCCCGTCACGGGATACAATCCCGAATCCGATTCCTTGCTCCTCTATGCGTCTTCCCAAGGCTATCTCATGATCGGAAACGGAAACACCGATATGTCCATTTTTCTGACTGAGAAGGAGAACAGCATTCCCTGAACATTCTCTGGCCACTTCTACCATGGCGTCATAATTCGACCTGGCCACTTCTTTGGATTCACTCAGGATCCCAGACTTAATATCCATTTCCAGCAAAAACCCTACTCGCTGGTCCTTCGCTTTCCCGACACTTAACTCAATAAACTCCCTGGAAGCCAGGTCCAGGGAAAAGAACAATGCTGAATTCAAGTCTTTAGTCTTTTCTTTTTTGCCGCTGGGAAAAGCACATTGTTGAGTATTAAACGATATCCTGGCGAATCGCGGTGAAGATCCAGATCGGTTTGTGGATCCCCTATTTGATGTTCAGCATCCTCAGGGTCATGCCCTCCAAAGTAAGTCCAAGTTCCCTCTCCGAAATTCCCGTGAATATACTTTGCAATACTACCCTCTTGTGCCAATACCAATGTACCAGACTTGAGACGATCCAACCTGAATGATGTTGTTAGACCATAAAAATCTGGAATCACGGAAGTGTGGTTTTGGGTCAACATCGTGGGTACTGGATCAAACTTAGCGGAAAAGTCGAAGAGAGAGAAAGCTCCTAACTGCAACCTCCAAGGTGTATTCACCTGGTGACCATCGATGTCACTAAAAGAATTAACCGATGATCCTGTTTGTACAATTGCATCCGAAAAAGCCATCGCTGAATCCCAATTCATTTTGTCGGTTGCATCAGGGTCAAGTGGACTTCCGTCAGAAAATGTCGCGGCAATATCAACATGCTCTGAGCCCAATGCCAACTCGAGAGTCTCAGTCGCTGAACACATCGCTAAAAGAAATCCACCGTCTCCCACATAGTTTCGTATCTCTCTAGCAACTGCTTTTTTTAGATCTGGAACATTGGAAAACCCTAATTGCTCTGCTACTTCCTTATTTCTGGCTACCTCTTCTTGAAGCCATGAAGCTCCTGAATAGGTAATATAAAACTTCGAATATTGACCTGTGAAATCTTCGTGGTGCAAATGCAACCATTCAAACTCCGAGAGTTGTCCACCAATGACTTCCGGGTCCCAAACGGTCTCATATGGAATGTCAGAATACTCTAAGGCCATGGTGACCGCATCGTCCCAAGGAGCACTGTTGGGCGGTGTATAAATAGCAATCCTGGGAGCCTTCTCCAGAACAACTGTCTCCATATTGGAATTTGCAATCTCAGATCGAATGAGAGCTGTCGTGGCTCCTGTTACCGGTAAGATGGTCACACCCCTCAAAGCAGCTTGCCTTCGAACTCCCTCAGTGTCAGGCAGAAGAAATGACCCTCCGCGATAATTTAGTAGCCATTCCGCACCAGAATATTGCTCAAGTGTCCAATAGGCTAATCCATAGGCTTTGAGGTGATTCGTCTGTTCGCTATCCATAGGTATTAATAGGGATTGGCCATCAGCAAACCCCGCGCTGAGAACCAATACTAGCTTTACACATCCAATTATTTTTCTGACCATATCAATCTCCCCCGAGTCGTCGCAGTTCCCTTCGAGCCAATGGAGCTATTGCACTATTAGGCCGGGAAACTATCAGGTCCTCCAACAATGTTATCGCCTGCTGACGATGTTGGTCTGATATACCCATAAATCTAGCAAGTTCCAAAGCAGCTCGAGGATATTCCAAAGATCCTGGATAGTCCGTAACAATATCTTTCCTAAAGTTTGCCGCTCTATCTACCATGCCTGCTTTTTCCGCTATTCGAGCAGAAAAAGCTAGAAGAACGGGTCTCTCCTGAGAAGGAGGTCCTTTGAGCTCTGCTTCAATTACTAATAGAGACTCATCAAACTGGCCTCTGTGTTCAAAAACAGCAGCCCTTGCAACACTTTCGAGTGGATGTCCCTGTAACCTTCCGATATAATCAAGCAAAGTAAGGACATCTGTTGCCTGATGTGGGGGAAGTCCAGACGCCGAAGCCATCAGACTGTTCGTTCCCAGATCAATCTCGTTGTTAAGTAGGTGGAGATAACCCCTCTCCAGGTCACTTCTTGGACCTTCGATTCCTTCTAGCATAGTTCTCGCCAGAATTTCATCGCCGGCCAAATCCAGTCCTACAGCTATTAGGACACTAAGTTCGTCAATTTCAACAGCATCTGGAAACTCATCTTTGAAGTCATTCAGTGCTTTTATATGATCCCCAGTACCTCTTGCTACAGTCATACGTAATCCTGATGCCAAGGCTCTCCTCCTTTCAGGATTTCCCTCGGGGAGAGCGTCCGCTATCGCGTATTGCGCATTCAAAGACGTTAAAGTGTCTCCCATCTCCAGAGCAGTTGAAGCAATTCTGTAGTTAAGAGCCTTAATCTCAGCAAGGTCCAAAGCTTGTTCTCGGATGGCTTCATAAGCCCATAATGCAACCTTTTCCCCACCCTGCACTTCCTCTGCTTCCCTGGCTAGCACAGTCAAGAAACCCCTTCGCCCCTGACCTTCCAAGTTCTCTAGTGCGAGGATTGCTAACTCTAGTGCCCGTTCTACCATTCCTACTTCTAAAGCAATCCTAGTCGCTCCCCGCACCCTTGCTGTGGTTGTCGGCTCCTCTCTTAATTGATCCAATAGTACCCTAACCGATCCCCGGCCTTCAACACCCAAAGCTACCACCCTCCTAATCACCGCCGAAGTCTGAGATCCATCATCTCCTATGCCTTTGGCCCAAGCTATGGCTGCTGAATCATACTCTTCTAGTTCTATTAAAAGATCCCCTATCCCAAGGGAAAATTCGGCAGATCCACCAAGGCTTCTTCACCCCTGCGCAGGACTTCCAAGGCTTCCTGTCGTCCATAAACTTCCAAAAAGACCTGGCTTACTCTTCGATACGGCTCCGCACTGTTTCCAGCAATGGCAAGCCATTCTTCGGCTGATTCGTGTAATCTTCCCAATTCATCAAGATTCTGATAAACCTCTAGCTCTAGACCTCTGGCGACAGTCGCCCTTGGATCGTTTTTCAAATAATTATCGATCAGTGGTAGTATCTTTTCCAAAGAACCCTGCTCGCCAAACACTCTTTCCATTGCTAGCAACCCAACGTCCGAAGTTGGATTGGCCGACAACACAACCCTGAGAACCCGCTCCGCCTCGGCCAAATCACCCCGACCTTGATAGCCTGCTGCTTCGCGGATCAATTGACGTTCCAGACTTGGATTGTACCGTTGGGCTGAAACTCCCATGGGATCGAATAGATCTATAACTAGAAAAAAGAGAGCTGCCATACACAATTGGAATACACTCGTTCTAGTCAAAGTTTCCACCTGGCTTAACCGCTGATTTATTAATTCGATCGAAATATTCTAGCACCATCAGTCTAAGGGCAGGTGACAGTCTATTCATAACATCCGGACCAGGTATTCTAAAAGTCAGTAAGCCCATGTCACCGTCATTTAATGCTCTCACCTCATCCCTCTCAAAGTCCCCAGGTATCTCTGATTCCCTTTCTTCAGAAAGCTCATCCTGTTCTAGGCTGCGTCCTGCATCTAGGAGTCTTTGGAATAACCGTTCTTGTCTCCGCAGAGTTTCTGGACTCAAGCGGTTGTTCGTGAGCATTTCCGTCAGCCTCATAGCCTCTAAAGCCATTTCATCCAAATCCCCCAAAGCACTTCCATCTTCAGAGGAGTCAGCCAGGTCGGAAAGTTGGTCTGCAATCTCCTCTTGGGCCTCAGCCAACTCTTGCAACTGGTTTCCCATTGTTTGTTCCCCAATCTGCATGGGCTTCAATTGACCTGTTTGGCTATTCACAGATCCTTGCTGATCAGCTAACTGCTGCAATTCTTCCATTGTTTCTTGGCCCGATCCTTCCTGACCGTTTTGACCAGCTTGCTGTCCTGCTGCTAATGCAACCATTGCAAGTTGGTTCAGTGCATCGATGACTTGATCTGCAGCAGGTGGAGAACCGTTAGGCGCACCCCTTTGCGAATCCAAACTCTCGAGCGTTTCCTCCAAGGCCATCATTGCTCTTCCTATTTGCGTCGACAACATCCTGCTTTGTTCAGTTCCGTAAGGGATTGTTTGAGTCAGGCCATCTGCCATCGCTTGTAATCCCATTAATAATGCTAACTCATCCCCCCTAAATTCTTGAGCAGTTTTCTTTTGTTCTTCCCTCATTTCTTCCCTCAAATCTGCCTGCTCCCTTGCCATCGAAAGAGCATTCGTTGCGGTCTGACGAAGTGCTTCCATATTGACCTGCATCGATTGGCCAGCCATTTCCTCTTGGGCTTTTTGTAATTCGGAGGCCATTTGACTCAATTCAGATCCTGCTTCCTGCGCTTTTGGTGAGGCGGTGGAAACATTTCCTTGGCGCAATTCTCTAGCAGCTTCGTTCATGGCTTGTCTAGCCTTGTCATTTCTCTCCTGAACTTTTGAAATAGCATCTAAGGCAGCAGTCTCTCCCATTTGCTGTAATTGCTCTTCTAAATTTCTCAGGGATGTCTCAAGATCCTCTATCCTTTCTTGTAAGCCTTCCTGCTGTTGAGCTCGAATATCAGTTTCCGCAGATTCCTTGATTGCTTCAGCTAAAAGGTTTTGTTGTTCAGCCAATTCTTCCGTTTTAGCGGCAGTAGCCCTAAGATTTTGATCCAGTGCAGCTTTTTGGAATCTATTTTGAACACTTTCCAATCTCTCGCTTAAGGATTCTTGGTCTTCCACTATGTCCCTAAACATTTCCTTGGCACGATCTGCCTCCATCTCAGCCATACTATCGAGGAATTCCTCCAATTGCTCTAAAGCATCTCGAGGAACTAATTCACTCATCAAATTTTCAAGTTCACCTAGATCTTCCTCGAGATTAACATCCCCTAAATCCGACAAATCGATATTTTCTGATAAATTGGCCAACTCATTTTCCAGTGAGTCTATAGTTTGCAGTAACTGCCTTTGGCTCTCCAGGGCTTCTCTAAACTCTTGCTGATCTTCATAAGCAAGCATTTCCCTCTCTTCATTCCCAGTTAATTGTTCTGACCGTTGGCTAGTGGAACCAGTTTCCAAATCCTGATTGGTTTGAAGTTCTTCTTGGATCCGATCTTGCAGTTCATCTAATTTTCCTGCTACAGCTGTGAGTGACTCCTCTGCGTTTCTCTCTATTTCAGCCCTAGTAAGCGGCAGTAGAAGGTACTCTTTACTGACTCCTATATTCCGACTAGGCGCATTGTCGAAAGCCCGAACAAAGTAGTGTATCGTATCTCCAGGTAGTAATTCCCAGCTGGTAAAATCCAGAACAGGATGCACCAATGCACTTCTCGTACCACCGATAGGAATGGATTGAATAACGGGGGTAGTTGAATCACCGAAAACGTCAGTTTTATATGTTGAAATCTCTAGATTTTGTATTCCATAGTCATCACTAGATTGCACTACCAACGGTTGCATACGAGATACGGCAAGTAAAGTATCCTTTCCTGGAAACAGCACCTGGACATCTGGGATCAAATCAGGCACAACAGTTACTTCTAATGGCTGGGGGAACAAAACAGCTGGATCACCATTCGTTCCTGAAAACGACCACGAATAAACACCGCTTCGTGCAGGTACTACCGTTCCTTCAAACAGATTGGATTCTACATCTAAGTTCAGTTCTTCCTCTCCGTCCAGTAGCAAGGATGCCGTTTCTAATAGACCACTCGCCATGCCATCAATACCAATCTGACTCCCAATTGGAATGATGAGATGAGGAATTTGACCTCGGTATTCTTCGGAAAATCTGCCAGTGTAAGTTGGATAGTCTATCGTCAACCTTAAATCAGTAATCAACAGCGGATCCGTTGGGTTTAACAGGAACCTATCCGATTCACTTCCATCCGATGCAACGATCCAATACTCTGTGGCTGCGTTCAAGCCTCGCAGTGTAAACAATGCCTGAGCATTTTGTACCGCAGATTTCTCTTCGATAAGAACATCTCCTACAGTCTGTCGAAAAAGAGTCACTCCTTCCCTTTCTGCAGCGTTTACAGTCACAATAACGTCTGACCCTCTCAAGAAGTCTGCAGTACCAGGAAACACTATCAATAATGGTAAACTTGGCTTGGCTGACAGTTCTAATGGAGTGAATAAACCTGACCAAGCTCTATGTGATCTCTGGGGTTCCACCAATGTTAACACACACAAAATTAGTCCCAATACTACAAGACTGATCGATGCACACCTTTTCCATTGCTCTATCTTGATGCCCCTTGAACCATACAAATTAGCTTGAGAATTCCGCAGAATCTTTAGAGTTGTTTCGGATGCGTGACCCGCCAGGATTGAAGACGACCCCCTAGGAATGTTCCTTTCTAATTGCAACGACCCTAGTAGAAGGCCAGAGGGGAGGTCAATTCCTTCTTCCATTGAATCAACAATTGCCAACTCATCACCTACACGCACAGACAGAATCCTGTAGATCAAGATGGCTCCAAATACCGACAGAATTATTGATACATCTATCACCAAAGGGAGCAGGACCCCCTGCCTCCATCCATCAGATCCAACCCAGATCCACGCCAAGATCAATCCTGCAATGACACAAGAGATAATTGAGAACACCAACGCTAAACCCACACTCCTGACCATGGTTCTACGAATTTCCTCGAACAGCTCTAGTATTCCCCTATGTGGCTTCATCACGAAATTAATTGACCTAATACATAGAGGTATAAATTCACACCCATCTGAATCGCTAATTCACGTATTTCAGGAGCGTCATCATGAACTTCTGCATTTTCCCATCCGTCACCCAAATCGGACTCAAAACTGTAAAACACAAGTAGTCTGCCCTCATGAAAGATCCCATAAGCCTGTGGAGCATTGCCGTCATGTTCATGAACTTTTGGCAATCCATCCGGAAATTCGTACATCGTATGGAACACTGGATGTTCTTTAGGAATCTCGACTAAGTCATTCTCTGGAAACACCAGTTCCATTTCTCTACGGAAAGACTCGTCCATTCCGTAGTTATCATCAGCATGTAAAAAACCTCCTGAAACCAAATGATTCCTTAGCGCTTCTCTCTCTTCATCCGAAAAGCTAACGTTTCCATGGCCGGTCATATAAAGATAAGGATGGTCACCCAAAGCAGGATCTGCCAACTTAACAATTTTAAGCTCTTGAGAAATCGGCAAACTAGTTCTTTCAACTATATTGGCTAATAAATTGGGCAAAGAACTTGGGTTTGCGTACCAATCTCCTCCACCATCATATTGAAGACGAGTTATAGATAGTTCTGTCGCTAGAAGCCTTGTTCCGCTAGCCGCAATCGCATCTTGTACCACAGTCACCGAGGTCACCCAGTAAATACCAATCGCAAATAAAACTGTTTTGCCTGACCTCATCAGTTTGAGGTTTCCTCTTCCGATTGCTCCAGTTGGTGCTGTACCATTTGATAAATTCTATTTTTTAAACACCTAGGATTGTAGATACTTTTCGAGCCACTTCACTGGGCGAGGTCTCCCTATTCAGATACGCCTCTGAAAGGATCTCGGCAGCCACCAGTTTATCTTCGGAAATCCCTGTGTCTTCTTTTTTCACTGGAGCCACTACCACCGTTATTTCTCCTTTGATCTTTTTCCCTGAGAAATACTCCAAGGTTTCGGATGCAGTACCTCGGAAAAACTCTTCGTGAATCTTGGTCATTTCCCTTGCTACCACAAGATTCCTGTCCCTCTGACCCGAAGCCATAAGATCTTCCACCAAAGCCAAGAGCCGATTGGGAGATTCGAACAACACGATAGTATCAGTTGAACTTATTAGTCGCGATAGGACTTGTTTCCTCTGTCTTCCTTTCTTTGGGATGAAACCAAAGAAAGAAAAGGGGACGCAAGAGAAACCACTAGCCACCAGAGCGGGTAAAATAGCTGAAGGGCCTGGGATTGGATATAATTGATGGCCCGAGCCAATTACGGAGCTTAAAAGCCGATCTCCTGGATCTGAGATTAAGGGTGTTCCCGCGTCGGAAACAAGAGCTACAGTTTTACCTTCCTCCAACCTTCCTAACACCTCTGGAATTCTAGAGTCTTCATTATGGGCGTTAAGACTCTTCAGTGGAGTCTTAACATCAAAAGCGTTCATGAGTATCGCTGTCCTGCGAGTATCCTCTGCAAGAATCAGATCTACAGATTGTAAAACTTCAGTTGCTCTATGCGAAAAATCAGACAAGTTTCCAATAGGAGTAGCTACGACATAGAACTCGCCCATACCTGAAATCCTCCTAAAACTACAGAATACTTCTAGAGATGATCTTTTATTTTTTGTTCTAATACCTCGATTGGAACTATTCCTACCACCGTATCTACCAATTCACTGTCCTTAAAAAATAAGATCGCAGGTATACTCCTTATACCATACCTAGCTGTAGTGGACTGATTCTCATCTACATTCAGTTTCCCTACATTCACTTTTTCTTCTGAGTACTTCTCAGCCAATTCTTCAACTACTGGTCCGAGTGTGACACAAGGCCCACACCAAGTTGCCCAGAAATCCACGACACTCAGCGTACCACTCTCGTTTATTACTTCATCAAAGTTTGCATCGGTAAATTCCATAACATGTTCATTGTCAGCCATTAGCTAGGTCTCCTTGTCACTCAATTAAGTTAAGTCTAACATTTACGATATATTACTCTAAACAAAATCACAGTATAATGAACAACTATCAACTAGACCACGTGGGAATAGCTGTGCCTTCCATAGCTACTTCAGCTCCAATCTTCTGTCGTATTACAGGACTGCCTCTACCACGAATTGAAGAAATCCCCCACATGGAAGTAAATGTAGTCTTCATCGGTTCGATTGAGCTCATCGAACCTCGCACCTCAACCAGCCCGATTAGCAGACACCTCGAAAGAAACGGGTCATCCCTTCATCATATTGCCTTTACAGTACCTGACATCAGGTCATCCCTCAAATCCCTTTCAGAACTTGGTTTTCATCTCATAGATGAGCAACCCCGAGATGGGGCTAGGGGCCACCAGGTTGCTTTTATACACCCCAAAGACACTGACGGTATCCTGACCGAACTAGTGGAGCGCCAAGACAATGCACAATAACCCGAACTCATTGCAAATATTTACAGAATTTCCCTCCCGGCACATACTCAAAAACAAGAACATCCAGAAAATTTATTACTTCCTTTTGTCACTCCTGGTCATTCTTTCATGCAACCAGGCTGACAACCACAAGGTCACTCCCAGCATTGACAGAGCTACTTTCATCTCCACCTATGTAGCCCTAAGTACTGCCGATATGGAAAACTTAGACACCCGCGATCACATATTAGATAGCTTAAGTGTTTCGCAGCAAGATCTTGAATCTTTTGTTACTTATCATGGGGAAGATGTTGATTTCATGGCTGATTTGTGGGGAGAGATACAGTCACAAATAGACCAGGATTTAAATGATCCCATCACTACACTTTAACAAACCTCTTCTCCGCAACATCATCAATACGCTTTTGCCCATACCACTTCTACCTCCGATTTTCCCTTACCCCCAACACAATCTGTTGGAATCTTGGCAGACTGGAATTCCTCACTAGGTAGACAACGTAAAGTAGCGCCGGTCAATTCCTTTATGTTCTCTTCCACTTCAGGATCTCCACTCCATCCTGTATAAACAAAACCACCCGATTGTTCCATTATTTCCTTGATCTCGCCTATTTCTGTTACACCACGATGAGAGTTATTTTCCCGTCGAGTCATAGCCATTTCTAGCAAAAGATCTTGGAACTGTTCGAGCCTGCTAGCCATAGTCGCTAATGCTTCTGCCTCAGGCAGTATCTTCTTCTCTCCATCTATTCGCTGAGCTAAAACCACCTGACTGGAATCCATATCTCTAGGTCCAATCTCTAACCGTATAGGTACACCCTTTCTTTCCCATTCATAAAATTTACTTCCCGGATTAATAAAATCTCTATCATCTACCTCAGCACGGATTCCCTGGGATTTCAGCTCCGAACATATCGAGTTGGCCTTACCTAGAACCGATCCACTTTCGTTATCTTTGACTGGTACTATGATGACTTGGGTCGGCGCGATTTTAGGCGGAAGTATTAATCCCATATCATCACCATGAGTCATTATAAGCCCTCCTATAAGTCTGGTGGAAACACCCCACGAAGTATTCCATCCATACTCTTCCTTACCCTTCGCAGATTGAAATCTGACATCAAATTGCCGAGAAAAATTCTGACCAAGAAAATGGGAGGTTCCTGCCTGCAAAGCTTTGTTGTCCTGCATCATAGCTTCACAAGAATAACTCTTGATGGCGCCAGCAAATTTCTCAGATTCAGACTTAAGTCCGGTGACTGGAGGCATCGCCATCCAATCCTCCATGAAACACCGATAGACACCCAGCATGGTCTGGGTGTGTTCCTCGGCTTCCTCTGATTTTGCATGCATGGTATGTCCTTCTTGCCAGAGAAATTCTGAAGTGCGAAGAAACAATCTTGTCCTGAGCTCCCACCTCATTACGTTTGCCCATTGATTTAACTTCATTGGCAAGTCTCTGTAGCTTTGGATCCATTTACCCATCATTGACATCATTACCGTCTCTGAAGTGGGTCTGACCACAAGAGCCTCCTCTAATTCCTTTCCTCCTGCGTGAGTCACCACCACCAATTCAGGCTTGAAACCTTCTACATGGTCCTTTTCTTTCTCAATAAAACTCATTGGAATTAACAGGGGCAAATAGACATTCTGGTGCCCCGTTTCTTTGAACATGTCGTCCAGCGCACGCTGCATGTTTTCCCAGATAGCGTAACCCCAGGGCCTGATGACCATGCTTCCTTTTACCGGTGAATGGTCCGCTAATTGAGCCCTGAATATTATCTCATTATACCAGGCTGAAAAATCTTCTGATCTTGATGTAAGCTGTTTGTTTTTACCCATTTTCTGTCTACTCTCTTATTTCTGTTTTAGGGTTCTCGATCCCTGAGCCCTGCTCAGTTTTTCTGAAAATGACAAAAAAACCTGGAATGCCAAAAAACAATACAGAAGAAACCATCCAAATACTCCTGTAGGAAATATCCGTTAAATCTGCAAACATCAAAGCAGTTATAGCCCCTGCTATCAACGATAGGATGGCTGCAAGAACCAAGACAACAATTTCGATTAAATTTAGGCGCCACGCTGCTCGGCTGACCACCTGTCGTAACTTGGTTTCCCTGTTTCGATCAGTCATTAAACAAACTCATCCAATCTTACTTCCTGTTGCGCACCACTTTGCAGATCTTTCACCAAGACCAGATTTTGTTCTAATTCTTTTGGGGCTAAAATGATAGCTTGATTTGCTCCCGCCTTCGAGGCCATTTCTAACTGTTTCCTTAGACTGTCTGACTTAAGACTGTAAAGAACCCTCACCCCTTCTGCCCTCTTTTGATGAGCTATCTTAAGCGCAAGAGACCTCTGGGCTTCTTCGAGTATGACAATAAAAATATCCACCTTACCTAATTCTGTTCTATTTAAATTTTTCATTGAAAGGAGCTCACCGATTACGACATCCCCCATACCAAAACCTACTGCTGGTATGGAATCCCCCCCGACAAGCTCCAACAAACGATCATATCGACCGCCTCCACAGATAGCCCTTAAGGCACCATCTCTATCAAATATCTCAAAAACAATGCCAGTGTAGTAAGCCAACCCCCTGACAATCTTAGCATCAAACTCCACATACGGACCTAAACCCATCGCCTTCAGAGCTTCCATATACCTATCTAAGTTTTCCAAGCGTTCTATAACCGGTTTGTAGTTTTTGAATTCTTTTTGGAAATTTTCAAGTTCATTCTCTTGGCATATTTCCCAAATTTTTTCGGCAATCTCTCTCGTTAAATTTGCCTCGCTACACAGCCTGTCCATGGAGTGATCGACTTTAGCACGTTCCATTTTATCAATAATGGAAAAAACCCGAGAAATAAATTCGGGAAGAACCCCTACCACAAGAAATATTTCTGCCATCAGCTTTCGATCCGACACTCTGGCAACAATATCTTTGTGGGTCAATCCCAACTCTCTCAATCCGTCCAGACCCACAGCGAGTACTTCTGCATCTGCATTCACTCCTTCCTCACCCACTATGTCTACATTCCATTGAAAATGCTCTCTCAATCGCCCCTTTTGTTGCCTTTCATATCGAAACAATTGAGGTATCGAAAACCACCTGATAGGCTTAGACATAGCCCTGTGACGCCCAGCCAATATTCTTGCCAACGATGGAGTCATTTCAGGTCGCAGGGACACTTCTCTTTGACCTTTATCCTCAAAATTATAGAGTTGATTTACAATTTCTGGACCACTTTTCTCCACATAGAGGTCCAGCAACTCCAGGGGGGGACCACCGTATTCGGTAAATCCGTATCTATCTGAAACTGCTCTCCAGGCATCGAAGATATGCTTAACAGCAACAAGTTCCTCTGGAGGGAAATCCCTGAAACCGGGCAGTCGTTCAAATTTTGATTTTGCCATGATTAAGCTATCCCAACAAAAATAAGTTCACGTTCCTTCTATATCAGGTGGCAACTTCTACCATCCGAGTTCTAGAGTTTGGTTCAAAATCAAGCCTATTCAACACATCTCCTACCGTATGAGCCGAACCTGTTACTACGACACTCCCAGACGATCCCAATCTATCAGCCATTATTAGTGCCTCATTAAAATCTGGACACACTTTAACCGAGGCCAAATTTAAAATAGTAGAGACTTTATTCAAATCCCAACGGCGTTCACTTGGAGAGGATAATGACTGAGTCAAAATGACATGTTCCGCCTCATTCACTAACTCTGAGAATATTCCTTCCCAATCTTTATCACTCAGAACACTCACCAAGAGTACGCTAGGACTTTCTAGCTGAAGGTGTTTTAGAGTTTCAACTAAGGCTACAGCTCCAGCCTTGTTGTGTGCTATATCTAAGACCCATGTCACACCGTCTCTGTTTTCCACTTGAGTTCGACCCGGCCAATCGACCAGTCTAATACCTTCAGCCACAACATCATATTCAGGCCTCAAAGCGTCTGGTAGTTGATCCAGAACGGAAAGTGCAAGGCAAGTATTCATAGCCTGGTGTTTTCCAATTAATGGTGTGACCACCTCTACCTCACCCCAACCGTGGAATGAAGATGTGAATGACGTCCCCTCTCTGCTGATTTTAACCTGAGACAATGGATTATCATTAAAAGTACTGATAAAAGAGGAATTACGCTGTCGACAAACTTCCTCAAACATTGCGAGCACACCTTCATCACTTTCACTAGTAAATAGTGGGATTCCTTCCTTAACAATGCCCAACTTCTCCTTAGCGATTTGTTTTTTTGTTTCACCCAAATAGTCCTTGTGATCCATTTCAATATTTGTAATGACAGTTGATATAGGACGAACGACATTTGTAGCATCTAGACGGCCGCCCAGGCCAACTTCAACCACAGCCAGGTCTATCCCCTCACGTTCGAACATATGGAAGGCTAACCCAGTGACAGCTTCGAAAAAACTTAGGCCACACCTTTCCATCTCTGGGCCCACATCTCTGATCAGATCTCTAAGGCTTTGATCAGAGGCATATTTAGATCCTAACTGTATACGCTCATTGAAAGAGCAGAGGTGCGGTGAGGTGTATAAGCCAACCGAATGCCCCTTGACACCGAGCACTGAGGCCAGACTAGCTGCCACTGATCCTTTGCCATTAGTACCACCCACATGGATTACGGGATAATTGACATGAGGGTTGCCAGTATTTTTTAAAAATTTCCTGATTCTTTCGAGCCCCCAGTGGACGCTCCCTCCCATGCTGGGAACAAAACGTTCTAAGAAACTTTCCACATATCGAGGCATCTCCAAGATTGAGCTTTCAGGTGACCCGCCAGTTTTCTCCATTAACCAACCATGTGGTCAAGCAAACTCTCTATAGTTTCCTTGAGATCCTTGCGATCAACAACGCAATCAATCATTCCATGAGAAAGAAGAAACTCAGCCGTCTGAAAATCTGCTGGAAGCTCTTGTCGGATAGTATCGCTAATCACTCTTGGGCCCGCGAACCCAATCAGAGCGCCAGGTTCAGATATGTTTACATCACCTAACATCGCATGAGATGCGGTGACACCTCCCGTTGTAGGATCAGTCAAGACAGAAATATACGGCAATCTTTCGGTATGCAATCTAGCCAGCACTGCAGATGTCTTCGCTAGTTGCATTAAGGAATATATGCCTTCCTGCATGCGAGCACCTCCCGACGCACTGACGACGATGAGTGGTGTTTTAAATTGCAAGGCAGCCCTTGCTGTCCTGGCAATCTTTTCCCCGACCAGAGAACCCATGGAGCCACCAATGAATCTAAAATCCATTACTGCCAGTGCTACCTTATGTGGTCCTATACTAGCAACTCCAGAAACCACCACACTATTAGTGCCCAACTTCTTCTGAGCCCCTTTCAACCTCTCTCGATATGGTTTCAAGTCTGTAAATTCTAGAGGATCTTGACTCCTCAGATGCGTATCAATTTCCTCAAAAGATCCTTCGTTAACCAACAGCCTTATATATTCCTTCGGTGATATTCGAAAATGATGGTTACAATTCGGACAAACTCGCAGGGTCTGAACAAGTTTTTCTGAGTATAGAATCTTGTCACACCCTTTACACTGTTCAAACACATCCGAAGGAAGATCCCTTTTATCTCTATTTGTGAGAGGAGATCTATCTTTACGAAACCAAGCCACTTCTAATCCTCCTGGACAACCCTAGTAGCTATACCTATAGCTACCCAAGACATGAACAAAAAACTTCCTCCATAACTAACAAAGGGCAACGGTATTCCCGTCACTGGAACTACATTGATCGTCATACCGATATTAACAAAAACATGAACCATCCAAGCACCCAAAATACCAAAGATCACCAGACCAGCAAATATATCTGACTCCTTTTCAGCCATCTTCAACAAACTAAGAAAAATGAAGCTAAATAGGGCCAGTGTAAATATGGTTCCAAGGAACCCTAGTTCCTCGCCTATAACAGAGAAAATGAAATCAGTGTGTTGTTCTGGAAGGAAATTAAACATTTTCTGAGTGCCTTCCATAAAACCCTTCCCAGCCATTCCCCCACTTCCTATTGCCACCATAGACTGAATCACATGGTATCCCGCCCCTCTCGGATCCACAGTCGGATCTAAAAACACCAGTATCCGATTTTTTTGATAATCTGCCAAAGAATTCCATAGAGGTGTAGAGATGGTGCCCGCCACCAAATTCGCCATCATCACTGTTACCGATTCTAGCAAGAACAATCTGGAACGGTACCAATACAAAAAACCTATAAGCAAAACGAAATAGGCAGCCCATATTCTAGCGTCAAAACTCAATATTAAAGCCAGTCCAGGACTAGCCAAAAGAATCAAGTGGAATATTGGTGTACCTGCCCAAAACAAAATGGCAAAGAGAATTCCTACGAATGACAGTGCAGTCCCCAGATCGGGCTGTAGAATTACTAGAACCAGTGGCAGAAACACGAGAGCGGAAGGCGAAATAATATCACGTAAATTCTGCAAGTCTTCAGAATATGTAGAGATATATTTCGCTAGCGCTAACACTGTGGTAATCTTCGCTAATTCAGCTGGCTGAAATCTGACAAAACCTATGTCGAGAAAACTACTAACACCTGCAGCTGTTCCTGAGCCACTCCCATAAAACAAAGTCACTAGTAACAACACGCAACTAAATCCATATAAAGGGTAGGCGAACCATTCCAACCAACGAACTCGCATCTTTTGGAGGAGAGTAAAGGCAAAAAGAGCCAAACACCACCATATTACCTGTCGAATCCAAGCGTCTTGACTGACCACACTAGGTACGTTTAACATGCCCGCCGAGTAGATCATGAGGATCCCAAATATAGTCGTCAAAGAAACAGATATAACGAGTTCGGGAACGACCGCCCACGAAGTAAATCCCTTCCACATTTTAGAAATCATTACTCATCCCGATAATTACCAACGAGCCCAACGAGCCTCACGCCCTGATTCGAGATGTTCGGCTAATGTCTGAATAGAATCAAACGCCATCCCGTACTTCTTACGCAAGTAATAGTCAGCTGTTTTCACAGCAATCGGTGCTGCAATTGAAGAGCCACTTTCTCCAAACTCAACCAATACCACCACTACGATTTCAGGTTCCTGTCCCCAAGGACCCATCATTCCTGCAAACCAAGCATGGTCCTGACCCCTGCTGGAAGCATTTTGCCCTGTTCCAGTCTTTCCTAGCACTTCCCAGTGTTCTAGTGAACCTGTAAGGTGAGCAGT
>JBJKYO010000058.1:0-7144 GCA_045561015.1 Longimicrobiales bacterium
GGACTAGAACTATAAGTAGTCTGACGCACAAGGTCATAGACTGTAGTCGCTGAAGTGAGTTGGACTCCAGGCGCTAGAACTGCTCCCTCTCCAACCAACGTCCCTTCAAAAACCCCAGTATTTCCACCTATTAACGCTTCGTCTTCAATGATCACGGGCCTGAGCCCTATAGGTTCAAGTACACCTCCAATTTGACATCCAGCGCTGAGATGCACCTGTCGGCCTATCTGAGCGCAGGAGCCTACTAGGGCGTGAGAATCGATCATTGTGTTATCGTCCACATAAGCACCGATGTTGACAAATGCAGGGGGCATGACGATTACGTTTTCTCCTAGAAAGGAGCCTCGACGTACAGAACTTCCTCCCGGGACTATACGAATATTGAAATCTAAGCCTTTGGTGTCCCGCAGTGGCAACGTATCTTTGTCAAAAAACGGAGCTGGTTCATTTGGAAAAATAGAGTTTTGGCCTATTTGAAATGTCAGCAGAATCCCCGATTTAACCCAATTCACAGATTTCCAGACACCTTCTACTTTCTTGGCGGACCTGATTGCTCCTGCATCAAGTGCATCGAGAAATTCCCCTACCAATGACCTAGCCTCTGCTTTGTCTTCTATCGTTGGTTGCGCGCTAAAATAGGTAATTCTCTCTTTGAGATGTTCTATATTCATCGTGTATCCTTCACTCTAAAAGGCCTGCTTTTGTAAGGGCTTTTCTCAGAGTGGGCCTGGCTTCGGCTGAGAGAGGTACCAGTGGTAAGCGATATCGAGCTTTCATCATTCCCATCATTTCAAGGGCAGCCTTTACTGGTATGGGGTTGGTTTCTACAAAATTGGCTCGCATCAGCGGCAAAAGCTGATAGTGTAGTGATCTGGCCGCATCGTATTGTCCTGCCAGACTAGCATCCACCATTTGCGACATGAGTTGCGGAGCTTCATTTGCAGCCACAGAAATGACTCCATCAGCTCCAGCTACTATCAAGGGGAAAGTGAGATTGTCTTCTCCTGACATTACACTGAATCCAGCGGGTCGATCTCTTAGAATACTCATGACTTGATCGAAATCGCCTGAGGATTCTTTTATCCCAACGATGTTTTTTATCTCAGCGAGTTTCAGGACCGTTTTGGGAAGCACGTTGGAGGAAGTTCTTCCTGGCACGTTGTAGATCATAAGAGGGCATTTAACACTGTCTGCCAGGGCGCAGTAATGTTCGATCAGGCCTCCTTGAGTAGGCTTATTATATGCTGGGCTAGATGAAAGTATGCCGTCAATACCTAGCTCGATCGCCCTCTGAGCTCTGCCAATCACTTCAGCGGTATTATTGCCTCCTATTCCTGCTAGAATTTGAGCTCTTCCGCTGGCGGTGTTGACAGCTTCTTGGATAACGAGGAGCTGTTCTTCTGCGGACATGGTCACGCTCTCGCCAGTGGTTCCAGCCGGGATTAGTAGTTGGACACCGTTTTCTATTTGAAATTCGATGTGCTCTCGGAAGCGTTGAATATCAATTGACAGATCATCTGAGAATGGTGTGACTAAGGCCACTCCAAGACCTCGAAAATGAAGGTCCTCAGAGCCCGGTTTTCTTATAGGCATCAGGCCTCCTGTTCGGTAAACATATCATTCAGGGTGAAGATTCCCACTTTTCCGCAGATCCATTCTGCAGCAAGAACAGCTCCCAGGGCAAAGCCGTCTCGACTGTGCGCCTGGTGTGCAATCTCAATATGATCATGCTCACTCTTGAGGTCTATAACGTGCTTGCCAGGATTCTCACCTTCGCGCTCACTAGTGATATGGATAGTTTCTGCGTCGGATTTTCCCGGAGAAAATCCCAGGACCCATCCTGTTTTAGATGGAATTTGCTCAAGCAAAGCATCTGCCAAACTGATAGCAGTGCCACTGGGAGTGTCTAGTTTATATTTGTGGTGGGATTCGTGGACAGTTGTTTCATAACCCTTAACTAAATGTGACATTCGACCAGCGACCCTTGCAAGTTCCATTAGTATATGCACCCCTAGAGAAAAGTTTGGAGCGTAAATCAATCCAGTTCCACTAGCTTCAACTGCTTCAGTGGTTTTGTCTAGCGCTTCATACCATCCCGTTGTTCCAGATACAATCTGAATACCTTTGGTTGCAAGTTGTCGGATGTTAACAGGGGCTGTCTCCGGGGTACTGAATTCTACTGCGACTTCTGCTTCGACTAGTGCAGGGCAATTGAGGATACTAGTTGACAAGTTAGGATCTATCTTGGCAACAACATCATGACCCCTTGCTGTAGCTACCTTTTCAACGGACTTGCCCATTCGTCCGTAACCCACTAGAGCTATCTTCAAATTCGTTTTCCTTTTTGCGCTTGGGAAGTCAACGTATAACGTTCTTTAGCCTTTGAGCCATAGTTTGAGAATTTGCACCCAAAACGGTTCCAGCGTCCAAGGGAAGGGTATCTCCGTCAATGCGGCTAACAAATCCTCCTGCCTCCCTTACAATTAATTGGCCGGCTGCAAAATCCCATGGATCCAGGTAGAGCTCCCAAAATCCATCAAATCTACCTTCGGCTAGGTAGCAAAGGTCCAATGCTGCTGATCCTCCCCTTCGCACTCCACCGCTGACTTTAAGCATTCGTTCGAGCTGGTGAACGTAAGTGTTGATTAAATTTTCTTTCTTAAATGGAAATCCAGTTCCCACTAACGACCGTTCTAGCTTCTGAACCCGGGATACATTTATAGGCGTGTCGTCTTTCCAGGCTCCTTCACCTTTTGAGGCCCACCATTTTTCTCCAGTGGGCCCACAAGAGACCGCTCCAACTATAACCTCCCCGTCCATGGAGAATGCCACAGATGAACAATGCATGGGGTGTCCGTGCAGATAGTTCGTCGTTCCATCGAGTGGGTCAATGATCCAGGCGGCACCAGATATGTTATTTAACTGTACAGGATTATCTGGCAGTTCTTCTGATATTATAGTGTGGTTGGGGTAGGATGTCTTGATTATCTCTATACTAGCTTTTTGAGCTTCAAAATCGGTGATCGAAACGAAATCTGCACGACCTTTAGTAGAGGCTTTTTCAGGATCTATCGATCCAGAGTGTTCGCAGTGAATGTCGGCGGCTGTATCAGCAACATTACGCGCAACGTTTAGGACTTGGCTGAAATTGCTAATATTGTCAGTCAAAGTGATGTTCCGTTTGGTTGAAATGACACAGAACCTAAGAGGGTATCAAAGTATCTGTAACTATTATCACGCTCAATAGATCATTTTCTTATTCACATCCGTGCAGTAGGGGCCTAAGTTTAATTTATGACCAACAAAACAGAGGGTGCGTTGAAGAAAAGAGTCCTGAGTGGAATTCAGCCCACAGGAGAGGTGCACCTCGGAAACTACCTAGGTGCTTTGAGGCAATGGGTCGACATGCAGCAACAGTACGACTGCTTTTATTCTATCGTCGATCAACATGCTATTCTTGGTAGCGGTGACCCCGCCACTCTACCTGGAAGGACAGTGGAGATGGCTATCAGTCTTTTGTCAGTGGGATTAGATCCAGAAAAGTGCACCATTTTTGTGCAGTCAGACGTTCCAGAACACATCGAATTGTCTTGGATGTTCAATGTGATCGCTCCCGTAGGGGACTTAGAAAGGATGACTCAGTATAAAGACAAGTCTACACGATACGATTCTATTCCAGCCGGACTTCTCAACTATCCTATCCTGCAGGCTGCGGACATTCTTATTTATCGTGCCGAAGCTGTTCCTGTCGGGGAAGATCAGAAACAACATTTAGAGTTAACAAGAGACATAGCTAGAAAATGGAATGCCAGGTATGGAGACCTTTTCCCAATTCCCGAGGCTATTGTTCCTAATACAGGAAGGATTAAAGGGCTGGATGGCAATAAGAAAATGAGCAAATCTCTTGATAACACTGTAGGGATTTTCTCTGAAGAAGAGGCAGTCTGGTCTGCTATCCGCACGGCAGTGACTGATCCCCAGAGAATACGAAAAGATGATCCAGGACGCCCCGAGGTGTGTAATGTGTTCACTTTGCATCAGCTGCTGGGAAATCAAGACAAGATTGATGATATAGAGAAGCAGTGTGTAACAGGTAGTCGTGGTTGTGTTGATTGCAAAAGAATTCTATCTGGAGATGTTGTAAGCCAATTTGCTCCATTTAGAGAGAGAGCAGAGCACTACCGATCCGACCTCGATCAGGTGAAAGGCCTACTGGAAGCAGGGAGGGATAAAGCGAGGAAAATAGCAAGCGTTACACTAGAAGAGGCACGCCAGAGCATGGGTCTTGATTGGCGTTCTATATTATAAAATACAAATACATTTAAATTCAGTTGTCTATTTTCACGTCCGGAGGTAGGAGCTTTATGAGCGTTGATCTTGGGGGTGTTTTTGTTGCGGGCACAAGTCCTTTTGATTCTAGAACAGGCGACCTAGATACCACGGGTTTAGAAATCAATCTGGACCACTATATGAGCTACCCTATACGAGGGGTCTTGGTGGGCGGAAGCACTGGAGAGGCAGTTCTTCTTGACAATGAAGAGAAGGCAGAGGTGCTTAAGGTCACACGGAAGAAATTGGGTGCAGAGCATCTGCTTATAGCAGGGACTGGTGCTGAGTCTACTCGTATGACAAAGGATAGCTGCAGTGTTGCGGCTGATTGTGGTGCTAATGCTGTTTTAGTTCAACCCCCCGCCTTTTACAGAGGGGCCATGACAGAATCTGTGTTGATGAAGCATTATACGGAAGTGGCTGAGACTTCAGTGCTTCCAGTAATAGTGTACCAGGTTCCTCTTCGCCTAAGTACACTTGAATTCTCAGAGAGATTGATTTCCGAGCTGTCTGAAATCGATAACATCATTGGAATAAAGGATTCAAGAGGTGATATCGATATCGTAAGACAGATGGTCGCTACAACAAAACCAGGTTTTCAGATTTTGGTTGGCAGTGGTGCCATCCTGGCCCCTTGTTTAGAGTTGGGCGCATCTGGTGGAATCTTAGCGGTTGCCAACTTGGCACCTGAGTGCGCTACAAATATCTATGCTTCTTTTAAAAATGGAGATTTAGATGGTGCTGCTAGACAGCAAGAGATGCTGAGTCCGGTGCACAACGCTGTGGTCGGCAGCATGGGGATACCAGGAGTTAAAGCTGGGCTAGATATAATTGGGATGAGAGGTGGAGAACCCCGTGCACCACTCACTGCTCTTAGCGGAGTCGAAAAGGGGAAAATTGTTCAGTTACTGGAGGAATTAGGGCTGGACTTGACGGAAGCATCTCTTCGTTGACTGGGAAACTTGAGGTGTCTAACTTTGCCAACGTCAAATGAATAAGTGCGCTTGGATTCTAAAAGGCGTTCCTTGGCGCGAGTGTTTAGAAGGCATGATTGCTCCATACAACGGCGGGTTATATAAGTGATAGAAAATAAAGGGAAAGGGCATTGTCGAGTGATCATCGGCTGCCAGTGGGGAGATGAAGGGAAAGGGAAAATTGTTGATGTTTTGGCAGAAGACGCCCAACTAGTGGTTAGGTACCAGGGTGGAGCGAATGCAGGACATACGGTGCAGATTTCCGACCAGGAATTTATTTTACATCAAATACCATCGGGTATTCTTCATCCAGACAAACGTTGTTTGATCGGGAACGGTGTGGTCCTTGATGCTGCTGAATTTCTTAGGGAGTATGACGAGTTAGACCAAAGAGGGGTGAATCCCAAAGAAAGGGTGGGAGTGAGTTATGGGGCACACCTAGTGCTGCCTTATCACAAAATTCTTGATCGTGTATCAGAAGACCAGGCAACAAAGAAAATCGGAACAACGGGCAGGGGCATCGGCCCCACTTATGAGGACAAAGTGGGCAGGAGGGGGTTGCGGGTCGGAGATCTGAGACATCCGGATAGAGCAAATGCTTTGATCGAAGCAGGGATCGCGCGGGCTAAGAATATAATTGGTGAAGGAGAATCGATTACAGATTCAATAATGGAAGGCAGAGAGGCTTTTTTAAGAGACAGTGATAGGCTTGTAGAATTCGCCACTGACGTAGGATTGGAGATAGCGAATACTTTGGCCGATGGCGGTTCTGTACTTTTAGAGGGTGCTCAGGGTACCGCTCTGGATGTGGACCACGGTACTTATCCATTTGTCACATCTTCAAATACGACTGCTGGGGCAGCGGCAATAGGATCGGGTATCGGTCCAACGATGATTGACTCAGTTACTGGAGTTGTTAAGGCTTACACGACTCGGGTGGGTAATGGCCCCTTACCAACGGCGTTTGAACCTGAAATGGATGAGATGATCAGAGAGTTGGGGGGTGAATTTGGAGCGACAACTGGTAGGCCACGCAGGTGCGGGTGGTTCGATGGAGTGCTGGCCAAATTTTCAGCAAGGGTCAATGGTTTGACAGGCTTAGCGGTTACAAAGCTTGATGTTTTGGACACTCTCCCTGAAGTCTATGTTTGCACTGGATATCAGACGCAACATGGAGTCATAGAAGATTTTCCAGCAGATTTGGTAGAACTGGGAGAAGTCAAACCTGTTTATGAAATGCTGCCTGGTTGGATGGAACCCACCCAAGAAATAACTAGCCAAGAGGATTTACCTCGTGCTGCTAGAGTCTTCTTGGAAAGACTTGAAGAATTAGCTGAAACGTCTATAGAAATGGTTTCGGTAGGGCCGAAGCGAAGTCAAATTATTAGATTTTAGTTTTGATCCTATCCGAGAAAATTTCTCTTAACCGTTGAGGCTGTCACTATATCGCTTTATCTTTCCCATCTTTGTTATACGATGGAAGTTTTGGGGGATAATTAGAAAATACATATGTCTGTAAAAATTCGTCTTCGTCGCATGGGTCGCAAGAAATTGGCCCATTACCGTATTGTCGCTACTGAATCTTCTTCTCCGAGGGACGGTCGATTCATTGAGGCATTGGGATACTATAAGCCCATGGAACACCCTGCTCGCCTCATACTGGACTTGGAGAAAGTCGATGAGTGGATAGCTAAAGGTGCAATTCAGTCGGACACAGTCAGGACCCTGGTCAATAAGGCAAGAAGGGGTGGAGACAGTACAGTAGCCCTAGGAGAGGTGGATCCAGAGGAAGCAAGTCAGGTAAAGGCAGCTGCACTAACAGAGAAGAGAAAGAAGGAAGC
>JBJKYO010000059.1:0-7128 GCA_045561015.1 Longimicrobiales bacterium
TCTTCTGCAAGCGCAGCTTTACGTGAAAGTCTCAGCCTGCCTTTTTCGTCGATAGATAGTAGCTTCACTCGAGTTACGTCTCCTGGTTTTAAAACGTCCTCTGTCTTGTCGACCCTTTCTTCTGCCAATTCAGATATGTGGCACAACCCTTCTACGCCTGGCACAATTTCGATGAATGCACCAAATGTAGTAACATTTTTAACTGGTCCTTCATAAATCTTTCCAACTTCGGGCTCTTGTACTATCGCTTCAATCATTTCCTTAGCTCTTGCTCCAGCTTCGCCACCTACCGCTGAAATTTTGATTAACCCCGTATCATCAATATCAACCTGAGCTCCAGTATCTTCCTGTATAGCACGAATAGTTTTCCCTTTTGGCCCTATTATCTCACCTATTTTAGATGGGTTTATATTGAGACTGATGATTCTAGGAGCATAAGGAGACAGCTCGTCACGGTGTTCGGAAAGAGACTCTTTCATGCAATCCAAAATGTGTAACCTGGCCGTATGAGCCTGCTCTAGGGCTGTCTGCATGATATCATAGGTTAAACCGTCAACTTTTATGTCCATCTGGATAGCAGTAACACCTACGTTGGTTCCTGCTACCTTAAAATCCATATCTCCTAAAGCATCCTCCAATCCCAATATGTCGGTAAGTATCGCAACGTCGTCATCTTCTTTGATTAAGCCCATAGCCACTCCAGCACAGGGACTCTTGACGGGTACACCTGCATCCATGAGTGCAAGAGAAGCGCCACAGACAGAAGCCATAGAAGAGGAACCATTTGATTCAAGAATATCCGATACAACCCGAATGGTATATGGAAATTCTTCGTGTGAAGGTAGTAGGGGTCGTATGGCCCGTTCAGCCAACGCTCCGTGTCCTTGTTCACGCCGTGAGGTCCCGCGGTAAGGTCTTGCTTCACCTACACAGAATGGCGGGAAATTATAATGTAGCATGAAAGATTTTTTGATCTCTTCTGAACTCTCAATAGTATCTATACGTTGTTCGTCTCTCGAAGAACCAAACGTCGTTGTGACTAAAGCTTGAGTTTGACCTCTCGTAAAGAGAGCAGATCCATGAGTGCGTGGAAGCAACCCGACTTCCGTAGTTATCGGTCTTACTTCATCTACATTTCTCCCGTCCACACGCTTACCTTCTGACAGTATGCGGGCCCTTATCAACCGCTTTTCGACAGATCGAATGATATCACCCACTGCCTTTTCATGTTCACGATAGCTATCGTCGGCCTCTATCAGAGAAGAAAGCACGCTGTCAGTCAACTCATTCATAGCTACATTTCTTTGGGTTTTATCCGAAATTTCCAATACCTCTTCAATTTTTCCTTCTAACATCCCCTCTACCGTAGCAGTCAAATCTGAATCAGGTTTAACGGGAGCCCACTCCATAATTTGCGGAGCCTCTTCCCCCTCAAAAAACTCTTTTTGGATATCTATTAACTCCCTTATTCCTTCTTGAGCTTTGTTCAAGCCCTCAAGGATCTCGTCTTCAGGCACTTCAATAGCCCCACCTTCAACCATTAGTATGGCATCTTCTGACCCCGCAACAACTATATCAACGTCCGAATATTCTAACTGTTCAAAGGTAGGATTAATCACCCAATTTCCTTTTATTCTCCCAACCCGTACAGAAGCTACCAACGTGTTGAAAGGGATTTTCGATCCATTAAGTGCTACAGAAGCTCCGAGCATTCCCAAAATGTCCGCAGAATTTTCCTGGTCACTACTTAGAACAAAAATAGAAACCTGAGTTTCATGCTTGAAGCCTTCTGGAAACAGGGGCCGTAGTGGTCGGTCGGTGAGCCTGCAGGACAAAATGGCATTCTCACTAGGACGACCTTCCCTTTTGAAAAAACCACCTGGAATCTTACCAGCAGAATAACTCCTCTCCTGGAACTCGATAGTCAAAGGAAAAAATGGTAAATGGCTAGGTCTATCCTGCACTGTGGTCGCCACCAAAACCACTGTTTCGCCAAACTGTACCAAACAAGAACCCTGAGCTAATCTGGCCATGCGACCTGTTTCTATACTCAACGTACGCCCAGCAAATTGACGTTCTACTTTCTTAATCATCTATAATTTTCTCTGCTTTTAATGAAAAGGACTCCCCTTTTCATTTCATGAAATACGTCGGGACGCTCCCGACGAAACGTTTTTTGAATTGACACTGAAGGAAATATAGGGCAACTGAACAACCCTCATATATCTCAACCCGAGACTCACTGGAACACTGCTAATGGCGCAGTTCCAAGCTAGCAATGAGTTCTTGGTACCTTTCGTCATCCTCCTGCTTGAGATAGGCCAGTAGCCGCTTTCTGCGTCCTACCAACTTAAGAAGGCCACGACGACTGTGGTGATCATTCTTATGGGTCTCGAAATGGGAAGTCAGATCACGAATGCGGGCGGTCAAAATAGCAACCTGCACAGGAACACTGCCCACGTCTTCCTCGTGAAGCCTATATTTTTCGATTATCTGTTCTCTACTTATGGTCATAAACTTTTGCCTCCGCAAGAGTCGTTACTACGAGGGAAGCCGCTCGCACTAATTGCACGAATAGCTGCATAAATTAGCTAAACAGTGTTAGATCAACAACACTGTTTCGACTTCTCTTGAAAAATTCGATTGGCCTTGTTGTCAAACGCTAGGCTTCAAATGTGTACTTCGCTTCTCCAATACCACTCTTGTTTTCTCTATATCCCTCTTCATTTGCGAAATCAAATCTGGAACGTCTTCGAAAGAAAGTATTCCTCTAATGTAATCTATAAATTCCACTTTTATTTCTTTGTTGTAGATATCCATGTCGAAATCTAGAAGGTGTACCTCAAGAACTTTGTCCGATTCTTGAAACGTTGGTTTCGGCCCGATATGTAAAGCACCCATATATAATTTGGAATCAACTTCCACATTCACAGCGTATATACCTTCGCAAGGAATCAGTTTTGTTTCATTGGGTGCACCTGAAACACGAATATTAGCTGTTGGAAAGCCCAGCTCCCTGCCTCTTTTCTTACCAGTTACTACTTCGCCAGCTAATGCGTATGGTCTTCCCAAATCTAAATTGGCAGATTTCACGTCCCCAGTGGCAAGAGCATTCCTAATCAATGATGATGAAATTGGGCGACCATTTCTCTGCACTGGCAACATCACTTCCAGTGAAAAATCCATCTCACGTCCTAAAAGTTCCAATAGTGCAGCATCACCCGCTCTTGCTTTACCAAACCGATGATCATAGCCAACAACTAATTCACTCAATCCTAGTTGATTCACCAAGATATCTTTGACGAATTTCTTTGGGTCATAACTGGCCAAATGATTATCGAAACGGAGGAAAGCAACATAATCTAATCCACATTTATCTAACATTTCTCGTTTTTCCTCATGAGTTGACAAGAGGCGAGGCGCTTGCTTGGACGAGAGGACTGAAAGTGGATGGGGACGAAACGTTACTAGCAAACTCTTTTTATTCACTACCTTTGCACGGTCGCAAATCTTACTAATGACCTTTCTGTGCCCTGTATGTAAGCCATCAAATGTTCCTATGGTCATCACAGTGGGATCTTCAATGGAAAAACGTGACTGCTTATCATCTTGATTTGATAAATACTCAGTCATTGAATGAAATCCACGGGAACTATTTTCTTAGGTTTCATCAATTCTCCATCAATTTCGTGGATGCCAACTAGCTTCCCTCCAGACGAAACCAGTATAGCCTCACCGTCCTTATACTTGCCTTGGGTGATATCAACAGGAACACCATTACGCAATTTATTAGCAGCATCCTTTCCTACATCTATCGATTCCATATGGGCAAGGGCACTTTTAATGGGAATCTGTTGATGACCACTGGGCGGATGCCCTTCGCGCAACGCTAATGCACCTATAGAATCACCCACTGAGAACTTGCCTATAGACAACCTTCTCAAGCCAGTTAGGTGGGCTTCCGTATCTAGCGCTTCTCCGATTTCTCTAGCTAATGAACGAATATAAGTTCCACTAGAACAGCGAATCCTCACACTAATAAAAGGAAGGTTTAAATCAGTTATCAAAATACTGTCAACCTTCACCGTTATCGGATCGAGATCGGTCCATTCTCCCCTCCTTGCCCTTCGGTACATCCGTTCGCCATTGATTTTCTTCGCCGAATACTGCGGAGGCTCCTGAGATATAATCCCTTCAAAATCATTGAGAGTCTCAATGATTTTTGTTCTAGTTAATCGATTCCAATTTTCATTTTGACTAACTACGGTACCTGTCACATCGTCCGTGTCAGTCTTTATCCCCAGTCTGATAGTAGCGTCGTATTCTTTCGGCAGGCCTGTTAAGTATTGAGAAATACGAGTGGACCAACCAGTCATTAGTAAAAGAAGGCCAGATGCAAACGGATCGAGTGTGCCGGCATGCCCTATTCTACCTGTGCCGATAGTTCTTCTGGCCCAGAGGACAACATCGTGCGAAGTTGGTCCTTCTGGCTTATCCACAAGGACAATTCTACCAACGCCCTCCTCTTCTTTACTCTTCATTGTCTTCGCTGGTCGACACTCGGGGGCCAGAATCCTCTAATCTAATTTCCTCTAAAACTTCTTCTATGTTTTGCACATATGTAAAAGTTTTGTCCTCTAAAAACCTTAATTCAGGAGTCCGCCGTATCCTCATCACATTAGCTAATGAACGCCGGATGAACCCTTGAGCTGCTTCAAGCCCCTCTAGAGCTTCGGCCTTGTTCTTTCTAGTACCTGAAGCCTGTACATAGACCTTTGCCATCCAGAGATCTGAAGTTACCTCAACACCTGTGACAACCACATCCTGGATTCTTGGATCCCTGACATCTCTGACAAGGATTTCCATGATTTCCCTGCGAAACTGTTCGTTCAGTCTGGTTAAACGCTGATTGGACATTGTTACCACAACCTATAGTTCAAAACGTTCAGGTTGTTCTTCGAATGAATCATTTTGGACGGCAAATATAGACTGCCTTGGAACGAACTTGTGCGTTGTTATTCCAGAAGCAGAAGCTCACTACTTGCTGTCAGCCAAGGTGCGAGCTATCTCTTCGACCGAAAAGCACTCTATAGAATCCCCTACCTTCACATCATTAAAGTCCTTGATACCTATGCCACACTCCAAACCTTCCTGAACTTGTTTGACATCGTCCTTGAAACGTTTCAAGGACGATAGTTCATTGTCATAGATCACCATGCCTTCTCTTATTACTCTTGCCCTTGCCTTTCTATCTATACGACCTTCAACTACTTCACAGCCTGCTATAGTGCCCACCCGACCGATCTTAAAGATATCTTTCACCTCAGCGGAACCTAAGATCTCCTCTTTTTTCTGGGGTGCCAACATTCCTTCCAAAGCCCCCCTCACTTCATCAACAGCATCGTAGATGACGTCATAAGCCCTTATATCTATACCCCTCTGCTCAGCGTTCTTACGCGCCTTAGTGGAAGGACGCACCCTGAAGCCTATGATCATGGAATTTGAGGTTTCTGCGAGAAGCACGTCCTCTTCATTTATGGCTCCCACGCCATGATGAACTATATATACTCCCACTTCTTCAGTCCCTAGATGTTCTAATGCGTCAGATAGCGCTTGCACAGAACCATCCACATCTGCTTTAACGATAACCGCCAAGATGCTAGCCCCTTCTTCGTTCGGAGATCTATCTAGTTTTCCAAGGCCAACTGCTCTTTCTCTTATACGAAGCTGCTTCTCTCTGTCTAGTCTCAGACGACTAGCTGCGATTTCTCTAGCTTTGCCAGCTTCCATCACTCTAAGCGAATCCCCTGCCTGAGGCACACCAATGCTTCCCAAAATTTGTACTGGTACGCCAGGACCCACTTCTTGTAATTGCTGTCCTCGTTCGTCTAGCAGCGCTCTCACTCTCCCTTCGTAATGTCCTACCACAAACGTGTCCCTAATCTTCAGAGTTCCTTGCTGAATCAGGGCAGTGACCAAGGGACCTCTAGAGGTATCAAGTTGTGCTTCGACCACTGTACCTGCAGCATCTTGTTCAACCGCCGCCATGAGTTCCATCAACTCACTTTGTAGTAGCACTTTTTCCAATAAATCGTCCACCCCATCACCGTTAATTGCTGAAACCTCAGCGCAAAGAGTTTGACCTCCAAATTCCTCAATCTGCAAATCAGCCTGTAGAAGCCCTTGCTTGACCTTTGCAGGATCTGAGGTGGGCAAATCGCATTTGTTGATAGCCACAACTATCGGCACCCCTGCGTTCTTAGCGTGACTGATAGCCTCCTTTGTCTGAGGCATAACCGCATCATCGGCTGCTACCACCAGGACTACAATATCTGTGAGTTCCGCACCTCTTGCTCTCATAGCCGTAAACGCTGAATGTCCTGGAGTGTCTAGGAAGGTTATTCTCTTTTCATCACCTAACTCCAAGTGATAGGCACCTATATGTTGAGTGATGCCTCCAGATTCACCTGCCACGACATTAGAACTGCGGATGTAGTCTAATAGTGCGGTTTTTCCATGATCTACATGCCCCATCACGGTTACTACTGGTGGACGTGGCTCAAGATCGCCTTCATCCACTACCAGTCCTTCTAGCTCTTCAGATACCTCGTATTCCTTTTCTTTAACCGCAGTGAAATTAAACTCGTCAAGAACCAACTCTATCTTCTCAAAATCCAACCTTTGATTTATTGTCATAACCAAACCAAAATTCTTAAAAGCTGCTCCTATTATTTCATTTGCTGGAATCCCTACCAGATCAGAAAGTTCCGAAGCCGTCAAAAACTCATTGACTCTTACGATAGTTTTTTCCTTTTCAATTTCTTTCTCCGCCTCTACCGTTGCTGCTTCCCTCTCTTCTTTTGATACTGTCTGTCCTTTTCGTTTCTTTTTCTTTGTGCTTCCTCCCCCTTTTATCTCGGCCATTACTCTCTGTATGTTGCTCTGTACAGCTGTCTGATCCACGTCGTGTCTTCTCTTGCCCTTCTTTTTCTTCTTAATATCTCGAGAACCATCGGAGCTGTACCCATCAGCTTGAACTCTCACAGTGCCAACTCGCCCCCGCCTAGATCCAGCAGTTGATTTTTGAGCCGCCAACTTGTCCAACGAAGCTTTGGATGGCTTTGGCCT
>JBJKYO010000060.1:0-6959 GCA_045561015.1 Longimicrobiales bacterium
CATTCCGCATTACTGAACCAATCTCGGAAATCAGGACGAATCGTCTTCCTCCGAGCTTTGATTTTTTATCAAGTCGCAAATGGTCCATGATTTCTTCCGAATTTAAATCTTGAGAACCATGATTTGAGATCCCTAGTTTTGCTAGGCAACTTACTGTCGCTTCAAAGGTGCTTGGATCAGTCAATCCCAGTTCAATACCCAGAAGGATTTCGAGTAGCATTCCCCGACCGACCGCGGTCCCGTGTGACATAGTATACTGCTGAGCTACTTCCATTGCATGACCGAACGTATGTCCGAAGTTGAGAATTTCTCTTTTGCCGCGCTCGTGTTCATCCTCAGTAACCACACTCGCCTTCAGCTCTACTGAGCGAGAAACTATTTCTTCAATTTTGTCCAAATCATAGTTAAGTAATTCTGGAATCAATTCGCTCAACTGGGTAAAATATTGAGGGTCCATAATCAGCCCATGCTTGACTGCTTCCACTAGCCCCTGCTTACACTCATCGACAGGAAGAGTACTTACTACTGCAGGATCCACAACCACCAGTCTCGGAGGGTGAAATGCTCCTACAAGATTTTTCCCTGCTGAAACATCAACACCTGTCTTTCCTCCCACAGACGCGTCAATCATAGCAAGGAGACTGGTAGGTATCTGAACTACTGGGACACCTCTCATATATGTTGCTGCCACAAACCCAGCAACGTCTCCAACGACTCCCCCTCCTAAGGCTAGGATACAGGAATCTCTCCCAAATGATCTGGCTAACATTTTGTCTGTTAAATCGCACCAAGTAGATCGTGTTTTGTTAACCTCACCTTGATCGAACGCGAACAACTCTACGTCGAGACCTTCCATCCTAAGATTATCTCTCAAAGAGAGGCCATACAGCGAGGCGACATTCCTGTCGGAGATAATAGCGTAACGGTGGCTGGCAGTATATTCGCCAAGTAGGCTGGCCAGAGAAGATAATGCGCCCTGTTTGATTATAACGTCATAGGACGATTCCTCTTTACTACCTACATGGATTAGCGTGGAATCAGATCTAATTTCTTTCAAGTATCACCTCCACGTTAGCCTCAGGGCCAATGTTTATCTTCAGCCCAGCAAATCCGTCAATACTCATCGAGGATATCTTAACTGCCTCCCCCAACAATTCTATGTGAGATTCTACGATTTCAGAGAATTCATTCCTATCTTCGACAGTATCCCAGAAACTGACCCACACAAGAGACCTATTGTCCTTTATTCCCTCCAGTAACACAAATCTATCTCCCCTCCAGCCTTCAGCAGAACTCTTTCGTCCAGTCAATTCTTCGAGGAACAAACTTGCTTCCAGTTCCCCGAGTGTGTTTTCATACAACTTAATCCAATTGTCAGATGGAGTGATCTCGATAGACCTCGGAACAATCATTTCCTCAATATCCGATCCATCGAAATGCATAACCTGTTGAGTAGACTTTGGTAGTTTGGATTCGAAAGGCACCGACTTGATCCCGTTCTTGTCACGCATCATTTGGACAAATCGAGCACCTTCTATATAGGGAAAAATCATAGTTTCCCTAAGTACTAAAGGAACCGTACCGAGTAACCCGCTCCCGTTCTCGGTAGACTCAAATCCATTAACAATCGATTCTCCAAATTCTAAAACATCCTCAATATCTAGGGCAGCACTTCCATTATTTCTAGACACAATGTCTAACATAGCCAATGTAGCATGGCCCTCAATTGCTGCCATTACAGCTGCCGATTGATCGTTATTCAGAGCCCCGTCAGTAAGAAAATTCAAATCAAAATGTTGGTCCTGTAGGGCGTGGACCATCTCGTGAGCTAAAAGAGATTCCAAGTTTCTAAGAGGAACCTCTTCCTGCAAATAAAGAGTTTTGTCATCGGGATTATAAAAACCGATCACCTGTTCTTCATACAGGCTTGAAAGTGTTTGACGAAGATTTAGGTCTTCGGGAAATAAACCGAGCAACCGGTAACTCTCCGTAACATGACTCTCCTTAGATTTTGTAAGATCTTGTTCTAGTTTGAATTTGACATAATCAGACATCTCCTCTGGCGTCCGATAGTCTACTTGGATTTGTTCTAGTATTTCAAGACCAGATGATTCTATCACATCCACTAATAAAGCTTCCGCCATCCTTCTTAACTGGCTGTCCGAAGAATTAATCCAACCTTCTTCCTGCTTAGTTGACCCGCAAGAAATGAGTGGAAACAGAACTACTGCACTGAGTAATAGTTTTTTTAGACCGAGACTTGTTGGGTAGTCAATCTTTCCCTGAAATTCTACCATACCGGTCCTCCAACCGAACCACATCTTGTAAGTGTGGAGTCGAAACCTCTAAAAGATCACAGTCACTGACTGCGACCATTCTGTGCACTGTCTCTGGTTCTACATGGTAGCTTTCTCCAGCCGACAGTTTTACTTCTTGTAAGTCTCCATCTATCATGCCTACATAAAACAGCATCTCCCCAGTGAACAAGTGAATCGTTTCGTCTTTTACTTCATGGTATTGCAATGACAGTGCTTCGCCAGCTTTTATGTGCAGAATTTTACCCACATACTCATCTGTCTCCGCCCAAATTCGCTCATGACCCCAAGGTTTTTCCACTATTCTTGATTTGTGCTTCACAAAGCCTCCTAAGCCTAACCGCTCGGTTTGACATTTATCCAGACCCAACCTAATTCAACAAGCTTCTGTTATAATGGCCCACAAACATCTTTTTCAATGATAACTTTCTATATTAATTTTAACAGGTTTTTTCTTTTATACTTAGGCTTCACCAGTTGGTTAATGGTTTGCTGGCTCTGAAATCCTGCTCTGCACGGAACCTAGAGACTCGAACACGGTACATTACAAGAACCTGAGAACCACAAAATATCGGGAGATTAACACTTGTTTAAGAAGACAGATGATTCGCGGACCTTCCTCTACATACTGCTGATCCTGATCGGGATCTGCGCTGGGTTAACCGTAGGATCCTGGAAAAATCTCTGTTCAGATTGTCCATCGGTCGCACAAATTAGAACATTCGAATCAGACCAAACTAGCAAACTGTTTAGCCACGACGGGCAGTTGCTGGTGGAAATTGGCATAGAACGACGCACCCCGGTTCCACTGGAAACACTTCCCGAGCATGTATATCAGGCGTTCATAGCGGTTGAAGACAAAAGGTTTTACAAACACCGAGGAATTGACCCTCTAGGACTAACCAGAGCTGTTCTCGGTGTATTGACTGGTAGAAATAGAGGTGGCGGAAGCACTATAACACAGCAATTGGCGCGTAACATGTTCGAAGACCAGATCGGATTTGAGCGACGAGTTATACGAAAACTAAAAGAACTGCAAGTAGCTTTCGATCTGGAAAATTCTTATACAAAAAATGAGATTCTTGAAGCTTACATCAATGAAATTAATTATGGCCATGGTTGGTGGGGCATTCAAACTGCGTCTAGAAACTACTACGGTAAAAATGCATCTGAATTAGATGTAGCCGAGGCAGCCCTCCTTGCTTCCATTCCAAATCGTCCGGCTTTTTATAGTCCTTTTGTAAATCCTAAGAATGCTGAAAGAAGGAGAAATCTAGTGCTCAGCAGAATGGCACAGGAGGCGTTCATTTCAGAAACTGAAGCAGACACGTACTCGCAAATGCCTATACCTACGCAAAGGGCTACTTCCACTAACACTGCTGCTCCCTATTTCGAGGAATGGGTCCGACAGATCTTGGATGACCGGTTTGGGAGTAAACTTTATACTTCGGGCTTGCGCATATTCACAACCCTTGACGTTGGCATGCAAGAGGCGGCCGAACTTTCTATGAAGGAAGGCTGGGACCGTATTGAAGCAAGACCAGGATTTGAGCATGCCAAATTTGCTGATTATCAACAAGCAATGGACTCAGAAAATCCTCAGGTTGATTCCATGAAATATGTACAAGGTCTTTTAGTTGCGCTCGATCCTTGGACTGGAGGTGTTCGAGCGATGATTGGTGGCCGTGATTTTCGATTTTCTAAGTTTAACCGTGCAACCCAGGCCCTACGCCAGGCTGGATCTGGATTTAAGCCTTTCGTTTACACTACGGCTATTGCTAATCGTATCCCTCCAAATTTTGTCATAGTCGACGCACCCGTGGTGACTCTACAAGTCGACGGAACAGAATGGAGGCCTTCTAATTACTCCGAGATCTTCGAAGGCCCAATGACCATTAGGACAGGCTTGCAGAAATCTCAAAACATCATAGCTATTAAACTGGCCGACGTGGTGGGTTTAGAGAGTGTAGTCCAAACAGCACGTCGAATGGGCATTAGAAGTGAGATAGAACCTTTCCCATCAACTGCGATAGGAGCAGCTGAAGTTATTCCACTAGAAATGGCAGAAGCCTATTCCAGTTTTAGTAATGAAGGAACCAAGGTTCGCCCCTTCCCTATATTAAAAGTAGAAGACTCACAAGGTAGGATAATTTGGGATCCCAGACCTGAACGCACTCAAGTACTGGATCCTCTGGTTGCCCGGATTATGGTTTCTATGCTCCAAAATGTTGTGGAAGCTGGAACTGGAGCAACTGCAATCAGGGTGGTTGCTGGTCTTCCCGCCGAAGTCGCCGCAGCTGGCAAAACAGGAACCACCAACGACGCTACAGACGTCTGGTTTAATGGATTTACCCCCAACCTGCTGGCCACAGTATGGTTTGGAATGGATATCCCAGAAGAAATACGTCCGTTAGCCACTGGTGGAGGTGATGCCGCACCTGTCTGGGGCAATTTCATGCGAAGAGTCTACTACGGTGATCCTAATGCAGAAGGCTCATCCTTCCAGTCACCCTTGCTCCCTATCCCAGAACCATGGCCAGTTCCAGAAGGCCTTAGTACCCGTCAAATTGATAGAACTTCTGGAAAACGATCTAGCGAATGGTGTCCTCAAAACAACCAAATGATGGAATTGTTTCTTCCTGGGACTGAACCTGAGGAGTACTGCGACACCGAAGACATCAGCCGGTTTAGAATACCTGGAATAAATTGACTAGTTGAACTAATCCTTTCTCATTACTCCAACTCACATCTGTATTACCTGTGGCAGTATCACAGTATCAATAAAATCTGGATTTCTCCGGATTTCATACTATGTGGGCTTCCTCGATAATTGCCTATATATTTGGTAATATAAATTCACATCTGATAGGATTTTTATGCGTTCACTTGGAATCGACTTGGGCGAAAAGAGAATTGGGATTTCCGTAAGCGACTCAACTGGACTAATCGCTCAGCCTCTTCTTACATTGGAAAGGAGAACCGGTAAGAGATTTCCAATGTCATCGCTGAAGACCATTATCGAAAAGCACGAGGTCGAGCATATCATCCTGGGGCTGCCTTTAGCACTTTCGGGGAAAGACACCGACTGGACTACAGTGGCGCGAGAACTTGGTAAAAACCTTGAGGCAACCTTTAAACTTCCTGTACATTTAGTCGACGAAAGATTCACGTCTTCTAGGGCTGAACGAATAATACGTACTTCAAAAATGTCCAAGAAAAAACGTAGAGATAAAAAACTTGTGGATACGATTTCTGCTGTCCTGATCCTCCAAAGTTGGCTGGATCGAAATCAGAACTTATGAAATACTTATTTCTAATGGTACCCATAATTATTGGGTGTAGCGAAAGAACCCCTGGCGATTTTTCAACGGTAAAAGTTCACACTGGAATGCATTTCGATGCTCTGGTCGACACACTGGTCAACAAGAAGATTGTAGAAAGCCCTGCATTACTTCGCCTATATGCTCGTGTAACTGGCGATGACCGTAGGATCCAAGCAGGCGAATATTCCCTTCAACAATACAGCCATTGGAAGGACGCTTTGAGAGCACTGACAGAAGGCAGTGTAGTACTTTTTGATTTGACCATACCTGAAGGTCTAATGCTCCAGGAAATCGCTGAAAAAATATCTAATCACGTCACTTTATCAGCAGAAGACATATACTCTCAAATATCTGAGCCTTCTTTACACGAAACTTGGTCCCTCCCAGGACCTGGACTGGAAGGGTATTTATTTCCAGACACTTACCGTTTTCCTAAAGGAGTTGTGTTGGAAGTTGTGTTGGAAACAATGATCGAAGAGTACAAATCTATTTGGACACCAGATAGAATTGCCCGATTAGATGACTTAAACATGACTGAAGGAGAACTGATGACTCTGGCTTCCATTATACAAGCTGAAGCTAGAATCGAAGAAGAAATGCCGAGAATATCCTCAGTTTACCATAATCGCCTGAGACTCGGATACCTGCTTCAAGCAGATCCAACAGTAATTTATGCTTTGGGAAGTCGCAGAAGCCGGCTTCTTTTTGCTGCTATTGATTCTGTGGCAGACAATCCTTACAACACCTACACTCAGCGTGGATTGCCACCGGGACCTATAGCCGCAGCTGGAAGGTTGGCTATAGATGCTGCCTTATATCCAAGTGAGGACTCCTACCTGTATTTCGTAGCTCATCCCGACGGTCAGCACATTTTTTCTAACACTTTGCAGGAACATAATCGTGCTGTTCAGGAAGTTCGCAGCATTTCCTCAAAAAGGCCTTAGGTAGCCATGGCTAACAAATCACTGTCAGAACTTCTTCGGCTTATAGTCATTACAGATCCTGCACTCTCTAAACCGTTCGGTCTTATCAACACCATTGAAGCGACTTTAGAAGCAGGAGCAGGTATGATCCAACTGCGAGACAAAAATACCAGCCCAAAAAAGCTTCTTGAATTGGCCAAAAAAATACTTCCCATCACTCGTTCATCTGGAGCGCTACTGGTAATAAACGATCGGTTCGATGTAGCACTGGCAGCAAATGCAGACGGAGTGCACCTAGGACCAGACGACGCGACAGTCGCACAGGTGAGGAGCGTGGTTCCCGACAACTTCATAATCGGTTATTCAACGGATGATCCGTCACAGGGTAAGGAAGCTGA
>JBJKYO010000061.1:0-6903 GCA_045561015.1 Longimicrobiales bacterium
GAAAAACATAGGCTTAGCTCCCTGTACCAAGATATCATTGACACAATGATTTACGAGATCTTGTCCTATCGTTGTATGGCATCCAGTCATAAATGCCACTTGAAGTTTCGTGCCAACTCCGTCCGCACTGGACACTAAAACTGGTGAATCGAAAGCCTCTGGTACTGCATATAGGCCTCCGAACAGACCGAACGACGACAAAGTATGCTCGTCCCCTGTGGATGACACTAGATCTCCAAGTTCTCCCTTGACCCGCTCTGCTGCGTCAAGGTCCACTCCCACTGATCGGTAATCTACTCCATTACTATCACTCATAAGATCTCTCTCGCCCTTTAGTCAAAGGCAGTTAATTTTTTGAGTTCCGATACTCTTTTCAAGATATCCTCCTCATTGATCATTTCTAGCATATCAATACTGAACGATTCCACGGCAAAAGATCCCATCACGGTGCCATATACCATAGCCATACGGAAAACATCTGGAGTGAAAGCTTTCTGAGTAGAAAGGTATCCCATGAATCCTCCAGCAAAGGAATCTCCTGCTCCCGTCGGGTCAATCACCTGTTCCAGCAACAAGCCTGGAACGGCAAAGCACCAGTCCGTGCCAAAGAACAGCGCACCATGCTCTCCTTTTTTTATGACCACTGAACGAGGGCCAAACTCCTGAATGACTCTACTTGCCCGCAAGAGATTCGATTCGCCTGTCAATTGGCGGGCCTCACTATCATTTATCATTAGAATGTCTACCCTTCTCAGTAAATCCAACAATTCCTTTTTATTCTGGTCTATCCAGTAATTCATCGTGTCACAGACGACCAATTCTGGACTGTCCATTTGTTCCAGTACATTGGATTGCACCGCTGGATGAATATTCCCCAAAAATAAACATCTGGACTTGGTTAGGTGTGCTGCAACCGAAGGATTGAAATGCTCAAAAACACCTAGATCAGTAACCAATGTCTCCCTAGAAGTGAAATTCTCCGAATATTCGCCAGCCCAAAAAAAACTTTTTCCTTTTGCCTGTTCTATTTGGGTAAGATCGACACCTTGTTTCTTCAAGCCTTGTAATTTGTCCATCGGATAGTCTTCACCGACCACACCTATCGTAGCAACTGGAGATAACTTGCAAGATGCGGCCGCAAAGAATACTGCGGAGCCTCCTATTGCTCGCTCTACAGCTCCATGTTGAGTCTTCACAGAATCCAAGGCCACACTACCCACAACCATCAACGGGTTACGTTTCAACTGAGTTCATCCTCCGGTTTGCGTTCCATGTATTCAGGAGCCGAAATGCCCAAAATCTTCAGTCCATTTCCAAGGACGATCCTGACAGCATTGGCCAATATCAAACGAGCATATCTAACTGGTATTTTCTCTACCAACACCGCTAACTCGGGATTTCGATTCGGGTTCCCAGAATGGTACCATGAATTTACCATTCCAGATGTGTGTTCCAGGTAATCGCAAACTAAGTGTGGTGATCTATTTTCAGCCGCCTTGCCAACTATCTCAGGGAATTCGAGTAATTGGTTAATTAGTTCTCGCTCTCTTGGGTGCGTAAGCACACTTAGGTCCGAGTTTAATAACATTTTCTCATCCAATGTTACATCACCTTTTTTAAAAATACTGCACATCCGGGCGTGCGCGTACTGTATCTTGAATACCGGATTCTTATCAGAACGATCCAGCGCTAAACCCAGGTCGAATACCAGATGACCTTCCGCTTTCCTCATCTGGAAAAAGTACCTAGTCACATCCACTCCGACTGCGCTAATAAGTTCTCTCAAGGTGATATATGATCCCGATCTTTTTGAGAACTTTACTTCTTCCCCATCTCTCTCAAGTCGCACCATCTGATGCAAAACATATTCTGGATATCCTTTCGGTAGCCCCAAGGCCTGCAACCCAGCTCTAACCCTATCTATTGTTCCGTGATGATCACTGCCCTGTACATTTATCACAGATTGGAATCCACGTTTCCACTTGTCCATATGATATGCAACGTCTGGAAGAAAGTAGGTAGGAGATCCGTTATTCTTAACCATCACCCTGTCTTTCTGGTCACCATAATCTGTAGTCTTGAGCCAAACTGCCCCCTCATGTTCGTATACCTTACCCGTCTCTCTTAGGGACTCTAGGGTGCTATCAATTCGCCCATCGGTATAGAGACTAGACTCTAAGAAGTAGTTGTCAAAATTAACTCCGAAGTTGTCCAAATCAGAATCTTGATTATTTCTGATTGTTGCAACAGCCATCTCCTTCATATCTGCTATTGCCTTGGCAGTTCCATCCTTGTTGACCTGTTCTCCATATTTTGCTTTGTAATCCCTAGAAATATCCGAGATATAATCACCACTATATCCTCCCTCCGGAATCTCTGCTTGTTCACCAATGTCTTGCTGATAACGCACCCAAACGCTCTCAGCTAGACGGTCAATTTGAGTACCAGCGTCGTTATAATAATACTCCCTAGAAACTGACCAGCCAGTCCATTCAAGTAGAGACGATATCGCGTCACCTAAGGCTGCTTGCCTACCGTGTCCTAAATGGAGTGGGCCAGTTGGATTGGCGGACACGAACTCTACCATCATCGGCTCTCCATTGCCCACTGAAGATTGACCATACTCTTTACCCCGCACCACAATTCCTCGAAGGCTAGAAGAGAGCTTTTCAGCAGCTATCCTGAAGTTTAAAAATCCCGGGCCAGCAACCTCTACGGTTTCTAAACCCAATTCGGCATTACTTAATCTAGAAACAATGTCTTCTGCAATTTCCCTGGGGTTCCTCCCAAGTTTAGCAGCTAACGTGAGTGCCACATTGGTCGCAAAATCTCCATGTTTGGGATCTTTTGGTCTGTCGAGTTTTACAGACACCCTTCCCGCCCCCATATTTTTGAGAACGGCCTCTAGGCCATCCTGGATCGTTCGATCATCCATACAAATCTAATGACTCCCTGTTGACCTAGTCACTGCCAGACTGAGGTTGGTTTACTGCATCTTTGTTCTTGGAAGCATTATCATCTGAGCTCGACCCCTTACTGCTTTTGCCTGACTCAGAAGCATTACTTGCAACAGACTCCACCTCAGATGACGCAGCTTTCTTATAATCATCGCTACGATAATCAGTTATATAAAATCCTTCGCCTTTAAAAATAAAACCTGCACCCCCTGAAAGGAGCCTCTCTGATTTAGCTCCGCACTGTGGACACTCTAGTACAGCTTCATCATTCATGTTTTGAAACAATTCGAACTCATGACCCGCAGAACATCTATATTCGTATGTTGGCATTAAAAGTTACTTGAAAGAGTTTTTGTAATTACCATATTCTATTGTTTGAAAATAACAGGTGAAGGCAACGTGACTAGGCCTGATATTCACCCCATTCTCCTCTTAGCAGATTGCTTATCTCTCCTAATGTAACATTGGCCTTAACAGCTTTTATCAGGATTGGCATGAGATTTTCTTTGGCTTTCACAGCCCTTTGAATCTGACGACAAACCTCCACTACACGTCCTTCGTCTCTTTTCGCTTTTATTTTACCCAGAGACTTTCTTTGATTATTTTCTAATTCCAAATAGTCAGACGCGTGCTGAACAGCCAATTTCTCTCCCTCATCAACAAATTTGTTGACCCCTACAACCACCTGCCTCCCCTCTTCAACATTTTTTTGGTGAGCATAAGCTGCTTTTGCTATCTCTTCCCGCATGAAATCAATCGCACTGGAAGACCCTCCCAGACCCTCAATTCTATTTATGTAATCTTTAGCTTTCTCAACTAAATTATCAGTCAGCCCTTCCAAGTAATAACTCCCGGCCAAAGGGTCTGGCACTGAAGTTATCCCTGATTCGTATGCCAATATTTGTTGGGAGCGCAGCGCAAGCTTAGCGGAATCTGCTGTCGGGAGGCCCAAGGCTTCATCAAAACCGTTCGTGTGTAATGATTGCGTTCCTCCTAAAACAGCGGACATTGCTTGTATCGTAACCCTCGCAGCATTGTTAAGTGGTTGCTGGGCGGTCAGTGTGGATCCTCCCGTCTGTGTATGGAATCTGAGCCAGCAAGACCTGTCGGAAGCCCCGTATTCCTCTCTCATCATCTCAGCCCAAATTTTTCTAGCGGCCCGGAATTTGGCGACTTCTTCAAATAAATCATTGTGCGCTGCAAAAAAAAAGGAAAGGCGAGGCGCAAATTCCTCTATATTCATTCCGCGTGCCAACTGTCTCTCCACATATTCGATGCCGTTGGCTATAGTGAAAGCAATCTCTTGCGCAGCAGTTGATCCCGCCTCTCGGATATGATACCCAGAAATCGATATGGGATTCCAACTGGGAAGCTCTTCTGCACAGAAGCTGGTGAGGTCTGCTACAAGCCTCAAACTGTCTTCTACAGGGAAAATATATGTCCCCCTAGCAATATACTCTTTAAGAATGTCATTCTGAACAGTGCCTTCTAAGGAATTCCTAGGAATTCCTTTTTCATCCGCCACCCCGATATACATTGCTAATAAAATAGTCGCGGTAGAATTAATCGTCATTGACGTTGAAACTCGATCAAGCGCTATTCCATCAAACAATCTTCTCATGTCTTCTATCGAGTCAATGGCAACCCCTACCCTCCCCACCTCTCCACTAGCCATCTGGTGATCGGAATCCAAACCCATTTGTGTAGGAAGATCAAAAGCTACTGATAGACCGCTGCTGCCGTTATCCAAAAGATAATGGTAGAGCACATTGGTTTCCTCTGCTGTACCGAAACCACCATATTGTCGCATAGTCCAATGTCTTTCCTGATACATGCTGCGATGTATCCCGCGAGTAAATGGGAACACCCCGGGCTCCTCGCAACCGATACTGTTGTCAAGCGATCCTTTCGGGTCACTATTACCCTTATTCCCCTCGGGTGTTTTCGATTTACCCTGCACCATGGTTTTACCTGTCTTTATCACTAACGCAAAATCCTGTAATTATATGGACATTCTAAGCCTTTCTATGCATAACAGCTACAGTTTCTGTATGAGAAGTTTGAGGGAAAAGATCGAACAATCTAATCTTTCCCACACTGTAGGACTCTTTCATTCCTTTAATATCTCTCGCTAATGTGGCAGGATCGCAACTGACATAAAGCACCAGGCAGGGTCCACCCTCATTCACCATAGATAGAACAGAGCGACTCAAGCCTATTCTAGGGGGATTAAGGATCAATGCATCAGCTGGCATAACCTTTGGAAGCAATTCCTCTACTGTTCCTGCTAAACACTCCAAACTACCCGATTCTCCGCTGCTTTCATGAACATTACTAGCTAGATTGCGCTCTATACCCATCACATTTGCGCCATGCTTCGCAATGCGCCTCCCATAAAACCCCAAGCCACAATATGCGTCAATAACACGCATGCCTTCCCACGGATTAACTTGCTCGACAATCCAATCATTCAGATGAGCTTCACAAGATCTATTAGCCTGCAGAAAACTAGTTGGGCCAACCTCTACTTGTTCTCCAAGTCTTTGTTCGTAAAGCACTTGTTCCCCTCCTAACAATCTTTCGTTTCCGCTGTCATCCACATTCCAAACGGAGATTATTTCGGGAACCTTTCTGATGAGCTCTATTGGATCACCATTTTTCTTTCCACCATGGATCACTAAAGCAACACCCTGTGACACATTTCGAAGAGTTAGCTTGAGCTTGCGTCCAGACGGAAGCAACCTGGCGCCGTCTCCCCAGTTTTTTCGCAAGGACTTCCAAGCATCAATCAGAGGCTCTTCTCCTAACGCACAGGTTTCATCGATATTTTCAATCCTCTGTGGTGCTCCTAATGAATGAAATCCAGCGATTACTCTTGAATTTCTTAGACGTAACAGGGAGAAACTTAAGCGAGAGCGATAACCATATTGTTCTGGACTAGCTTGGATTCCTGACACAGAAATATCGATGCGCGCAATACGTTTGAGACTTTCTTCCACAGTATTGATCTTCCATTTTAGTTGAGACTCATAAGCCATGTGCTGCAATGCGCAACCATTACAAGAACCGTAATGTGGACAGACTGGTTCAACCCTATCACTGCTAGATTCGACTATTTCGATGAGTTTCCCTTTACACCAACGAGGCCTACTCTCCGTTACAGTGACTTCTACTGTATCTCCTGGAACAGTGCGGGGGATAAAGACAACCCTCCCGTCCTTTAGCGTTCCAACTCCGTGTCCTGCTGAATTTACACCCCTAATCTGGATGGCTTCAGTAGACAGTTTTCCCTGGGTATTTTCCGGAGTCACTGGATAGATTGGGAGCATCGAAATCCCATAATTCGGTCGGGGGCGTCCTCTGGTATCGAATCAGTTTCGGGGTCCGGCAAAGGTGGCATCAAAATAGGTTGAGCCTGCTCGATAGGAGAAATCCTAGTTCTTCTCCTATCTTGCAAACAGGCTACAAAATGTTTTCGTAATACTTTCCCATCTTCTACTGATAAAATCCCAGTGGCACCAGGAAAATCAATAATTCGGTTGAGCGCCCCCACTAATTCTTCGTTTGTTCTTGCCCCCATTTCTATTCCTTTAAAAAGTAAGGACGCAGCGTCAAAGCCCAAAGACGGGGAAAGGCTAGGTAGACTTCTCTGGAAAAGGTCCTCATAAACCTCAACGAATTTCAAGTGAGCTGGAAATACTTCGTCAACGGGATATGGACTAGCGGTAACAACACCATCGGTATGACGAGTGTCCACTACCTCTAGCACTTCATCCTGACTCCATGCTGCTGTTCCAAAAACTCTGATTCCTAGAGAATCGAGCCCAAAGAAAGTTACTTGGGGCGCCACCAACTCCACGTCCTGCTTAGGCACTGGCAGGAACAGTACATCTGGGAGCAATGCCTCTGCTGAGCGTAATTCATCCTCAAAAAAGGTAGCGCCTGC
>JBJKYO010000062.1:0-6783 GCA_045561015.1 Longimicrobiales bacterium
AAGTTGCCAAGGAATCCGAGAGGAGAAGTCCACTCAATATAATCTTCCATGACTGAACCACCTTCCGAATCACTCTCAAACCTGTGCGTGTGTCTCCAATGTTTGAATGGTCCTTGCAGTTGTTCATCCTCAAAAAAATGATTCTCTAGAAAACCTGTGTGTGCAACTTTCATATCAAAAGGAATCCCATTCTTTCTCATCCGAAGATGTACTTCTCCTTTTTCTGAAGGAGGTCCTGATTTTTTCTTGATCTCTACATGTTCCCAGGGCGGTATCAAGCGTTCTAAAGCTCCTGGACGCATGTGCCAGTCGAATATGTCCTCCACGGGATCTTTGAATTTGCTACGATAGACAAAGGAATTCATCTGTTCTATTACCTTAAACTCTCTCTGGGTGGTGAACGAAATCAGCATTTAAATGTGGTAGCAAGGTTTCCGTCAAACCTCCACCGGTTTCCCAAGCATCAAACTCCTCTGCATAATCGATTCCCCAATTGGACCCGCACGACTCCAGTCGATCCTGTAACCAATCCACATCGCCGAAACCGATAGATTTACGATAATGGTCCGCTACTTGAAAAATCTTATCCATATGATCGCTAACATCGATTGCTACCGCTGGGATACTCGAATGAATATCTCTCATGGTAAAAACTGGACAAAATTCCCTGTGCGGCCCCACTGCGCCCACAACCTTCTCAATTCTTGCAAAATTGACTGCGTCCCTAGCAATTTTCCCTGTAGCCTGATGGTCAGGATGTCTAAAGCCTCTGACCCACGCGTTGCCCCAGGTAAGTATGCCGTCCGGTTTTATTTCAGCTATGACTTTGGCTACTCGTTTTGCTGCTTCAACACTTGCCTCAACAGCAGAATCTGGAAAATCGAGAAACCTTCCCTCCACACCTAGTATCTCTATAGCTTCAAAACCTAGATCTACTCGGCGCCTAGAAACCTCTACTCGGCTTATAGCTCCAAAGGCATTCGTCATCTCACCCTTAGTCAACCATAGGACGACAACCCTACTGCCTTTTGCCTTTTGTGCCATCAAAGCTCCGGCACATAAAACTTCATCATCGGGGTGAGCCAAAATGGCCAATAATGTAGGGATGGACATAAAGTTTTCTATTTAGGCTGTCTCTCCACTGGCCGCCAGACGCAAGCGACGAATGGCTTCAGCAACACCTTCTGGATGACCATAAATCGCTGAACCAGCGACTAGGACACCAGAGCCAGCATTAACAACTGAGGGTGCCGTATTTTCGTTAATTCCTCCATCAACTTCCAGCTCTACCCCAGTTAGGCCTCTACGCCCTATTAGATCTCTTAATTTTTTAATTTTCTCTATACTCGATGGAATAAATGATTGCCCGCCGAACCCGGGGTTTACAGACATCACGAGTACCAAGTCAACATAATCGACAATGTCCTCAATAGTTCCAATTGAGGTGGCAGGATTCAACGTTATTCCAGGCCTTACATTCATATCACGAATTGCATCGATCGTTTTGTGCAGATGTACACAGGCTTCCTGGTGTACAGTGAGGTAGTCAGCACCGGCATCTGCAAATGCTTCCAGGTGTTGATCAGGGTTATTTATCATCAAGTGAACGTCTACTGGAAGATCGGTAGCCGATCGGACTGCTTCTGTGACCGCTGGACCTATAGTAATGTTGGGGACAAAAGATCCATCCATAACATCCACATGTATCCAATCCGCACCGGCTTCCTCGGCTTCAATAACCTGCTCGGCTAGTCGCCCAAAATCAGAGGATAGAATTGATGGAGCAATTTTCACCATTTTTAACCTTTATCTTTTGGGTATAAGGTCCTAACCGCACCTTCAGTTTCACTCACTATGACTTCTGTAGCCATTTGTATGAACAGACCTGATTCTACTATGCCACACCTTGTAGTCAAACTTTCCTCAAAGGTTTTCGAGTCGTACAGACCATCTTCAAAATAACAGTCTAGAATAAAATTCCCATTGTCGGTAATGAAGGGATCACCTTGAGAAGTCATCCGCCTTTTTGCCTTTGCTCCCTTTGAATCCATAAATCCAATATGAATCCTCCATTCAAACGGAACAACTTCCACTGGAACAGGTGACTTTGTCCCCAGCTGACCCACTATTTTAGTTTCGTCGACCATTATCGCTAACCTGCGTGAAGCCTGCGCAATGATCTTCTCTCTCAGCAATGCCCCTCCCAAGCCTTTTATCAAATCTAGGTGGGGATCTACTTCGTCTGCTCCGTCTATAGTCAGATCTAATACAGGATTTTTTGCCAAAGAGGTCAAAGGAATATTCAATTCGGCAGCTTTCCTTTTTGTCCACACTGAGCTTGGAACACCACTGATGTCAGCGATTTCTCCATCCTTCAGTCGCTTTGAAAGCGCTACCAAGAAGTGAGCAACTGTAGATCCCGTTCCCAATCCCAGTCGCATCCCGCTCTCTACTCGAAGAGAAGCCTCCTCTGCCACAGCTTGCTTTAATGCTTCAACCTCCAAATCCAAGACCTCCTTTACTTTAGCAATTTGAAATCAGTCAGACTCCAAAGCTCTGCAAGATACCCTGAACACGCTCTGTAATTTTGAGGGCTTCATCGAAAGGTCGCTGCCACATATTTCTTCCGAAAATAAGGCCTGTTGCCCCAGCTCCCATAGCCGTTTCCACTTTATTTATCAAATCATCGTCTCCCAATTTGCTGCCACCAGAAAAAAGGACTAGACAATTACCAGCTGACCTGACGACTCTTTCAGCCACCCCAGCAACAGAATACTCTATCGAAGCATACTCTTCTGGCTTACCATTTGGATAGGTCGCCTCTTTTGGTATGTTCAATTTCACTATGTCCGCCCCAAGCTCTAGAGCCACGCGCGCCGCATAGTCTACTGCATAAAGACTATTCTTACCGCCTTTCCCTTCAATAGCAGATCCTCGAGGGTATGACCAGACCACCAAAGGCATATTGTATTTATCGCAGCTCTCTCGGATCATCTTCAGCTGCAAAAAATCCTCTTGTTGCTTAGGAGATCCTACGTAAAGAGTGTAACCGACAGCATCAGCCCCCAAAGACACTGCGTCTTCAACGCTACTGGTTAACGGAGAAAAAGCCTCATCGTCTGACGGAATATTGGTTTTTCCATTTAATTTGAGTAAAAGGGGAACATCTCCTGCGTACTTGTCCATATATTTCCTGGCTAAACCATAATGGCAAGCAACAGCGTTGTAGTTGCCCTCCAGAGCCAGTCGCCATTGGAAATCCGGAGACTGAGAGGGTGGATTCGAGAAAAAATCAATTGGACCATGTTCAAGACCTTGATCTATAGGTAAGACCAAGAGTGTGCCATTCTTTAAGCCTCGACCGTACAAAAGCCTTCTCAAGCGGACACGTTTACCTAAAGGAATATCTATGGTATCTAAACAGGGTCGACTGACGACCTCCGAACCTTGGGACATGCCACCTCCAAAAACGTAAAAATATGGTTAGCTAAAATGCTTTGATAACCCAATCTTAAAATAATTTGGCGCTAAAGGACAGAGATGGATTCACTTCGATTGGATACTTTCCCTGGCCGCCTCAAGTTGGTACTTGATGGCGCTCAAAGATGTTCCTCCGAGAACGGATCTCGACTCGACCGATCGCTCATACGAAAAGACTTCCTGGACATTCGAACCGAACCGTTCATCTATATCCTGAAAATCTTGCAGAGACATATCGTCTAGGGGGATATTTTGCTCTGCTGACATTCTAACAATCTTACCAATGACCTCATGAGCTTCCCTGAAAGGAACCCCGCTACGAACTAAATGATCGGCCAGATCAGTAGCATACAACTCGGGGTTCAGTGCGGACTTAATATTGTCTTCCATAAATTCAGCACTCTTTACCGCACCTTCTATAGCTGGAAGGACTGTGCCCAATGTATCTGTTGAATCGAACAGACTATGTTTATCCTCCTGCAAATCTCGGTTGTACCCCGTAGGAAGGCCCTTCAGGATTGTCATCAAAGACATCAGATTTCCTACCAACCGGCCAGACTTACCCCGAGTAAGTTCAGCTACGTCTGGATTTCTTTTTTGAGGCATTAGACTCGACCCAGTACTAAATCCATCGCCTAATCTGACGAATCCAAATTCAGAAGATGTGAACAGAACCAGATCTTCACAGAGGCGTGATAGATGTACTCCTATTCTGGCTGTAGCAAAACTCAATTCCATCACCCAATCACGATCACTTACGGCGTCGATGCTATTCTCAGACAATCTGGAGAATCCTAGTTCCTCCATCATGGCTTTTCTATTTATAGGAAAGGGGCATCCAGCTATGGCCCCTGAACCCAAGGGAAGAACACTCGTATGTTTCCTTATCTCTCCTAGCAATTCCCTGTCACGATCGAGAGGCCAAAAATGGGACATTACCCAATGAGCAGCCCTAACGGGCTGTCCCTGTTGCAAATGGGTATATCCAGGGAAAATAATGTGAACCGATTCTTCAGCCCAAACGAGAAGTTCCCTTTCCAGTCGAACCATAGAATCGATCAAAGAATCAATTGCATCTAGTCCCCAGAGCCGAAGATCAGTTGCTACTTGATCATTGCGTGACCTTCCCGTGTGCAATTTACCAGCCAGATCCCCGATTTCAGAATACAATAAGCGCTCTACAAGAGAATGTATGTCTTCGTCCATCTCTTGTGAGTAATCATTTTCTGCAAGAAGTCGAGATACACGATCCAGTCCTTCCACAAGTTCACTTCTCTCGGCTTCTTCGATAATTCCCGAACCTCCCAATGCATTCGCCCAGGCACGACTACCCCTGACATCCTGAGGCCAAAGACGGAAGTCGACAGGTAAACTTCTGTTTAGAGGGTCCATCCGATGGTCAATAGCACTCTCTATACGACCCTTCCATAGCGGTCCAGAAGTCAGCGAATCAGATTTATCCACGAGAATTTCTTTCAGCTCTAACTCGAGCGGGAAGGCCGAACAACCTTATGAAACCCTCCGCATCAGAGTGTGCGAATCTTTGATCCTCTCCAAATGAAGCAAAACCAGCATCATATAGCGATTTGGGACTCGAGCGGCTCACTACAGTGGCTACCCCTTTATAGAGCTTCAGGCATACCTTTCCGGTAACGTGTTCCATCAAGGTGTTTACAGCTGCATCAATAGCCTCCCTTTCAGGATTCCACCACCATCCTTCATATACCAAATCCGCATAACGCGGAGCCAACTCGTCCTTAAGTGATAATGTGCGTCTGTCCAAAGTCAGCTGTTCGAGTTCCCTAAGAGCAACATGTAGAAGTGTTCCTCCTGGAGTTTCATAAAGACCTCGCGATTTCATTCCAACTAATCGATCTTCGACTAGGTCTATCCTTCCTATCCCATGTTCAGAGCCTTTTTGATTCAATGCTTCGAGTAGTTGAATCGAATCCAGGTTCTTTCCATTGATAGCGACTGGATAGCCTTCGTTAAACTCTACCTCCAACATTTCTGGACAATCGGGTGCATTTTCAGCTGAGACTGTCCACTGAAAAATCGATTCTTCAGGCTCGTACCCAGGATCTTCTAGGGGTCCCCCCTCATGAGAAATATGCCACAGATTCTCATCTCTGGAGAACAGCTTATTCTCGTCAATACCTTGTATATCAATGTTGCGGCTCCTTACATATGCCAGGGCGTCTTCTCTGGACTGAATTTTCCACTCTCTCCAAGGAGCGATCACTCTTAATTCGGGAGACAGGCCTGCAAAGGTGAGTTCGAATCGTACCTGATCATTTCCCTTTCCAGTGCAGCCATGAGACAGTGCGTCAGCACCGATTTCACGAGCTATTTCCACCATTCTCCTAGCAATGATTGGTCTCGCCATGGAAGTCCCTAGTAGATATTTGCGCCCATAGACTGCTCCTGATCTCAGGGTTGGCCATACAAAATTTTCTATGAAATCTTTCTTGAGGTCTTCACCATAAAAACCTGATGCCCCAGCCGCAAAAGCTTTTTCCCGAAGGCCTTCCAAGCCACCAGGCTGGCCAACGTCGGCAGCAACACACACTACTTCTGCATTATATTCTTCTATCAGCCAAGGCACTATCGCAGAAGTATCCAACCCACCTGAATAAGCCAAAACAACCTTTAAAGCCACTCGTCCTCCTGTATTTCCAAAATTCCGATATAGAACAATTATTCATAATATAAGCATATTTATGCATATTAGTAGGGGATCGGGAACTATGCCTTTATCTTGATTGCCTAGGATACTAGGCCTTCTCCACGCTGACTATACCGAGCAGTCTGTCATGCACCCAAGCTATCTTTGATTTGTCACTTACCGCTACGAAGACAGTGTCTTCCCCAGCTACAGTACCCATTACTTCTGGCCAATCCTCCCAATCGATAGCATAGGCAACTGCTGCGGCCCCTCCATTAACAGTCCTCACCACCAAAAGATTCCCAGCAACACCCGCACTCACAAATAGGCTGGGCAACACACTGGCCAGGTTAGTTCTATTATCCCAATCTTCTGGAATTTTGTATTGTCCAACCCCTTGGGATCCAGGCACTTTTATGAGCCCAAGTTCTCTTATGTCACGAGATAAAGTTGTTTGCGTCACGACTACCCCCCTCTCGCCTAATAATTTTCCGAGCGATTGGTGACTAGTCACCTTATGACTTCTAACTAAATCCAAAATGGTTTCTAAACGTTCCTTCTTGCCCATATTAGTATCCTCTATGTAACCGCATGCTCGACCATTTCTTTTATTTTTTCGGGTTCCAAGCCTACACTTC
>JBJKYO010000063.1:0-6735 GCA_045561015.1 Longimicrobiales bacterium
TAGCTCCAGCCAACTTAGCAGTAAGAGCAGCGGCTAAGACATTTGCAACATTGTGTTTCCCCAATAGCGGAATGTTATCAGTCCCGATAATGCTAGAAAGTGACCCGACCAACTCAACAGTGACCATGTCATGTTCCACATAAGCTGCTGCACTATCAGTATACTCTTCCGAAAAATAAAAATGCTCACCTGGTACATTCTGAACCAGATCCAACACTTCTAAATCACTACCGTTAAGGACCCAACGACTGTTGTCATCAGCGTTGGCAAAAATGTTGGCTTTATCGCCATAGTAGGCCGCCACTGATTCGTACCTGTCCAGATGATCTGGAGCCAAGTTCGTGATGACTCCAATGGAGGGCTTTAGATTTATTACACCTGAAAGTTGAAAAGAGCTCAGTTCCAGAACATACCAGGACGGTGAATCTTCTGATAAAGCTAATTCAGATGCTGGAGGGGCCATCCCTCCCCCAACATTACCACCCAGTGCAACACATTGCCCGTCCTCTTTGAGGAATTGAGCTATCAGCATAGCCGTTGTTGTTTTACCATTGGTGCCAGTAACTGCTATCAATGGACCATCAAAGAACCTAAATGCAAATTCTGGCTCTGACATCGTCGAAATACCTTTGCCAGCGAGATCCTTGATGATTCTTGCATGATGGGAGATCCCTGGACTGACAACAACTGTTTCGGCTGTTGCAATTTTCTGTTGATTGTGTGGCCCGAGCTCCACTTCGATTCCGAGCCGACGGAGTCGACTGGCACTATCGCGAGCCTCTTGGTCCGTCCGTATCTCTGAGACATAAACTTCTCCTCCTTTTTCAAGTGCTAATTTTGCTGCTGCTACCCCCGACATTCCCAAGCCAATTACCGCAATATTTTGCCCGTTCAGAGTTCTATGCATGTGCATATCTCAACGGATCTTTAGAGCGCTTAGCGCAACCATAGCACACATGATTCCCAATACCCAAAAGCGCACTACTATCTTACTTTCTGTCCATCCCAATTCTTCGAAATGGTGATGGAGTGGCGCCATTCGAAGAATCTTTCTTCCTACACCATCCCTCGAACGTGTATATCTGAAAAATCCCACCTGTAGAACAACAGAAAGGACTTCCGCTATAAACACACCGCCAACAATCGCCAAGAAGAATTCGGCCTTTAGCAGGATAGCTATTACTCCAATTACTCCACCTAAACCCAATGCTCCAGTGTCTCCCATAAAAATTTCTGCTGGATGTGAATTGTACCATAGAAATCCCAGACAACTTCCGGCAATCGCTAGTGCTAGAACCCCTAGTTCTCCTGCCCCTGGCAGATAGAACAGACCCAGATAAGAAGAACTGTCGACTCTGCCCACCAAGTAAGCCAAAATACCAAAAGTGCCAGAGGCAATGGCAACAAGCCCCGTCGCTAATCCATCTAACCCATCGGTAAGGTTGACGGCATTAGAGCTCCCTGATACAACAAAGCTTACAAAAATGACATATACAATGGGGTTGATTAGCAAAGAAAGTTCTGAGAAGAACGGCAACATGGTTCTGTTCGGTTCCAAAGGAGAAATGGGGTACGCAATAAGAAACAAACCAAGACAGATACCAAAAGCCCACTGTCCCAACATTTTATAACGCGCTATCAGACCATCTGTCTTGAATCGTACCACCTTTAGATAGTCGTCCATGAAACCTATGGCAGACATAGCCAAGAAAGCAGACAAGGCTATGACTATGTACCAGTTCGTTAATTCTGCCCAAAGTAAGGTGGACAAAGTTGCGGGCAAAACTATCAACACTCCACCCATTGTAGGAGTACCCTGCTTAGACAAATGGCCTTCTGGACCATCACTCCTGACCACCTGACCAATTCTAAACTCTCTCAATAGTCTTATCGTGGCTGGTCCTAACACAAATGCAATCAACAAAGAGGTGACTAGCGCACCAGCAGCTCGGAAAGTTATAAATCTGAACAGGTTAAAGACGATGTGAAAATCACTTAAATCAGGGAGATAATGGTAAAACATTAGATCTCCACTCCGTCCTGAGATATCCCTTCCATTCCAAAATCCGACTCAAAATAAGGTATTAATTTTTCTAAGTTGACCCCGCGTGAAGCCTTGAGGAGTACTACTTCGTCTCCATTTATCCAGTCTCGAACTTTCTTATATGCTGTGTAGGGATCTGCAACACTAACAATCCCACAACCTTTAGTTGTTCTTCCCCCTTTTTTCTCCAAAGATCCTGAGGCGAATAATCCAGTTGCAACTACCAGATCCAAATCGAGAGATATAGCCTGTGCAAGCAATCTCTGGTGCAGTTGTTCACTGTCGTCACCCAACTCTAGCATGCTACCTAAAAAAGCAACTTTGGCTCTTTTTTGATCTATCACTGACAAATGATCTAATGCTGATTCAACGCTCTGCGGATTAGCATTGTAGCAGTCCAGAATCAAGGTCAGATTGCCCACTCGCAGAGTTTCCATTCTCATTTTGGATGCCTCAACTCTGCTAACACCCTCTATGGCAGTATTTGCTGGCACCCTCAAAACATCTGCCACAGCCAATGCCATTTGGCAGTTTTGAACCGAATGTTTTCCTGGAACTTTTAGTTCAACCTTCTCCTCTCTCCAAGAAAAACCATAGAAACCATCTTGATCCATATGAACATGCTCAGGGCGGTATTCAACACTCGTGTGTACGTCACTTCCAATTACCAACACATTTTCCACAATTTCTTTCGCTTTATTCGATAAATCTTTTGGATTTTCACCGACCAGTGCAGTCCCGTCGCTAGGAAGTCCTCGAAGAAGATCCAATTTTTCCTTCATTACCCCATCGAAAGACTTGAGCCGCTGAGTATGGGATTCGGAGACGGTTGTGATTACAGCAATCTGTGGACCTGCTATCTCCGTTAGCCTTTCGATTTCACCCGGCTGGTTAGTACCTAGCTCTAGCACCACAACTTCAGTTGTTTCAGGGGTGGAGAGGAGTGTTAAGGGAACTCCTACTCTGTTGTTTTGATTTCCTCTAGTGCAATGGGATTCGTAACAATCTTCTATAGCAGCTTGAATCAAATCCTTAGTCCCAGTCTTACCAGTTGATCCGGTTATAGCTACCACGATAATGTCTAAGTACACCCTAAGATATTTTGCTAAATCTCCCAGTGCTTCAAGAGTGTCTTCCACCCGAAAAATTGGGATGGATTCCTGTTCCAGTTGCACTGGACGTGATACTACCAGACCCTCAGCCCCATTCTTTACAGCTTTGGAAATAAAATCATGACCGTCAAAATTATCTCCAATTAGAGCGACAAACAGGTCACCCTTACTGACCGATCGACTATCCGTAGAAATACCAGAAAAACAAATCTTGGACCTAGTCTCGGGCGTCAAATTTAATGCCTTATTCACACGCCTATCATTCCAAAATGGTGAGGCTTTCAAGCAGCGCCTCCCAGTATCTCCAAATTCTCTAGAATTATCGCGCGCTCATCGAATGCTTGCTTTTCTTTGCCGACAACTTGAACCAGTTCGTGGCCTTTTCCAGCCAATAGCACACAATCACCCTCACTGGCCTCAGAAAGAGCCAATGTGATCGCAGATCTACGGTCACTTATGGTGCGAATATCCTTCGATCTCATCCCAGCTACGACATCATCAATAATAGAATCTGGATCCTCTGAACGTGGATTATCTGAAGTCACTATGGCCAAGTCTGCACCTTCCGAGACTACCCTACCCATTTCGGATCGCTTGGAACGATCTCTATCCCCCCCAGCACCGAACACAACAATTAACCTACCATCAGTAAAACGCCGAACCGTAGAAATAATATTATGTAAAGCTGCACTGGTATGAGCAAAGTCGATTATCACTAGGAAGGGTTCCTTTGCCACCACCTCTAGACGTCCTGGCACCTGAGGAGCGCATCTCAAGCGATGCGCTATATCCCCTAATTCCAAGCCAGCGACTGTTGCCAAGGAGACCGCAGCGAGACAGTTATCCACGTTAAAACGACCACTTAACGGCAGATTGAATAACTCCCTTTCCGACCCCTTAGTTACTTCCAGCAGCGTACTCCCAAGTTCCATTTTCACGATATCAGCAGTTATATCTGCCGGCTCTTGGATGCCGTAACTAATTGTGGTGTATCCCCCCGTATCCAATTTCGTCCACCAAGAATCATCCGCATTAATAATGACTGTCCCGTCATCTTTTAGTAAATCCAACAAGCTTGCCTTAGCTCGAAAATAATCATTCATATCCTTGTGATAGTCGAGGTGATCACCGCTAAGATTTGTGAAGACCACGCTATCAAAACGGACACCCGACAACCTATGTTGTGTCAAGGCGTGGGAAGATGCCTCGATCACAACCGACTCAACCCCAGTATTCAAGAGGTTCCTCATTAAGCTGGAAACCTCCACTGGACCGGGAGTAGTCAGGTTATCTGATCCTCCTTCGATTAAGCCATCAGCTTTCACCAATCCCACTGTTCCTACCGTAGCGGCAGAATATTGTGCCTGCAGAAGATGGCGTGAAAGAAAGGCTGTAGTCGTTTTACCATTGGTGCCAGTAACAGCTGCAACAAATAAATCTTCCCAAGGAGAATCAAAAAATAGATCTGCCGCTATAGCCGCTGCCAAACGACCGTCAGAGACCTTTAATTGAGGGATTTCTAATCCTGGAACACGTCTTTCTACTAGCGCAGCACTAGCACCTGAGCGAGCAGCAGAATCCAAAAAATCATGAGCATCCCACTCAGAACCCTTCCAGGCAACAAATAAGTCACCCTTTTTTACCGACCGTGAATCTTGTGCAATCCCAGTGACTTCCAATCCATCTATATCACCGTAGGTATTGTCCAACAGGTTCGCTGATTTCAAAGTTGTCCTCAGAGCCATTAATGAACTCATTTGGTCAACCATCGCCATCACTTCTCTGAGACACTAGACTTACCGTATCCCCGATTGAAACTGCTGAACCCGGTGTGGGATGTGTTTCTGATATCTTACCAGTTCCACTCCACTGCACCCTTAGGCCTAGTTCGTGAATAATCGCAGCAGCAGACCTGGCAGTGAATCCACGAACATCTGGCATCAACACTTCATTTTCTAGGGTCGAATTGAAAGCAAATGAGTTCTTTATGTGAACATTGCTCAACGGCATTCCTTCGTTAGCTCTTGATGCCAGCACGATTGGAGATTGCGCCGCTGGCAATAGTTCTGCTGGAATCTGCACCTGGGCTAGAGCTCTCATATCCAAAAGCTGCCTGGGAGACGCCAAGATATCTGTCATAGTTGCGCGAATTACGGGAGCCGCTGTGGCTCCTCCGTAGAATGCTCCTTCGGGTCGGTCTAGCTTCACCAGTATCACCATTTGTGGATCTTCAGCTGGGAAAAAACCCACAAAGGAGGAAAAATATGCCCCTTCCTCATAGCTTCCATTAGACCAAGCTCTGGTAGTTCCACTTTTCCCTGCCACGGCAAAGGTACTTAGTCCAGCACGAGTCCCTGTGCCATCTTCTACTACACCAACCAAGACTTCTGAAATCATTTTTGTTATTGCTGGGGAAAGAACTCTCCTGACAACACGGATAGGCACTGTTTCTTCAATCTTACCTTGGGAATCATATATTTTACTTACAATCCGAGGCTTGAAGAGATGGCCACCATTGGCTAGAGCTCCATAGGCCATGGCCATCTGTAACGGAGTGACAGAAATTTCATAGCCTATGGCTAGAGAAACAGCTGACTGTGCACCCCAGTCATCTGGGTGTCTCAACACACCTATCGCTTCTCCAGGAAGTCGAATGCCAGTAGCCACACCAAAACCGAAATCTCGCAGAGTTTCATACTGCAGTTCTTTGCTTAAAACTTGAGCCGCTTTTGCGATGCCAACATTGGACGATACCTGCAGGGCATGTGCTAGACTCATTGGTCCACCCTCTGGATGCACATCACTGATGGTGCGTTGGTTTATCTCCCAGGATCCAGAACCTGTTTCAATTGTATCTGTTAAGCCAGCAAGTCCATTATGCATTAGGCCTGCAACGGTGAACGGCTTTAATGTGGACCCTGGCTCATATGGAGTAGTGATCGTGGATAAATTGCTGGCAGAACCATTACTGATGGAAACCATTGCCAACACATCACCATTCTTTGGATCAATTATGATTAAATCTCCACCTTTTGCTTTTGTAGTATGGATAGCTTCAGCTAGATTATTCCGACCGATCTGTTGCATGTCTGCATCTAGTGTTAACTGAACCTGTCCTCCTCTCCCTGGATGCTCTAGTATGACCTTCTGTCCTGGAATCGCCCCTCCTACATCTCGAGAGACTATGGCTCGACCCTCTGTTCCGACTAGCGCGGAATTGAAAGATTGCTCTATGCCACCCCTGCCGATACCATCTATAGTTTTACCTAAAACTCCTGACACCAGGTCGCCCTGAGGATAGTATCGGGAATACATTTGCTCCAAGTAGACACCTGGTATGCCCATCAAATCATCCCTCACTGACGGCTGAAAAGAACCTGAAAAAGTTCTCCATAGTCGATCTGATTTGGTATACCCAGCTACTAGCTTTGCATCTAGGGCCAAAGCCTCTGAAAGAAGTTCCGTTACCATTGAAAGATTTTTAATCTCAGCAGGTGCTACGCTGACCCTGTATCTCTCCCTGCTAACACCTAACTCAATACCATTACGATCTAGTATGGCACCCCTTGTTCCAGGTAT